>CAJXPD010000085.1 GCA_913057785.1 uncultured Lewinella sp.
CATCTTAAAGGGCTTAGCCTGACGGCTATGGTCGAAAAGACCAACAACGGTGGGGCGGGACGGGGGGCGGGACAGTGGGGCTGTGTGTTAGATGTGGGTGGATAGCAAATCAACCAGCTTTTGTACTTCTTTGGGGCCGGTATTGTAGTTGGTAATACAGGCTCTGATACACGGCTGACCTTTGATGGGGTAGGTGGAAATCCAGGCTTGGCCTTTGATCACAATATCATCGACGATCTCTTGAACACGTGCTGGAGTTTGTTCCAGACTGGGGTGCGTGAAGCACAGAATGGGTAGATGACTATGGTTTTTGATGATCCACCCCGCTTCTTCTAAGCTTTTTTGTAATAGCTGCCCTTGTTTAATTTGATGGTGGATCACTTCTTCGTAGCCTTGCCATCCGAATAACAATAAAGGTACATGCATCTTTAGACCCATGAAGCGGCGTGACCATTGTAATGAATGCACATAAGGATCAATCTCCTTTTTCGATTCTCCTTTTTCTGGCATGTAGGCCGTGGAAACGTCGAAAGATCGGTGGAGTATTTCTGTATTGGAGGTGAGAAAGAGGCTGATTCCCATCGGGACAGAAAACCACTTATGGATATCCATAGTGATCGAATTGCTTTTTTCAATGCCATTGAGGTGTCGGCGATACAGGCTAGAAAGCATCAGGGCACCGCCATAGGCGGCGTCGACATGAAACCAGCAGTTGTGAACTTGACAAATAGCCGCAATGGTATCCAAGTCGTCTATGGCGCCGGAACCCGTGGTTCCTGCGGTGCCTACAATCATAATGGGGCGCTTACCTTCCGCTTCGTCCAAGATTAACCTTTGCTTGAGTTGCTGCATGTCCATGCGCTCTTGCTGGTCACAGGGAATGACCTGTAGTACCTGCGCACCAAGACCTACCGATCTCGCCGCCTTGAGGAGGCTATGATGCGATTCTGCTGAGCAGTATATGACGGGTCTTTGCTGAAGCCCAAACAGCCCTTCCTGGCCGTAGTTGGGAAATTGGTGATGTAAAGCACAAATAATTGCCGTCATGTTGGATTCTGCCCCGCCAGAGGTGAAGGTTCCATCCTGCGACCCGGTAGCATAGCCAAAGCGACTACAGCATTGCAGGATCAAATTTCGCTCGATTTCTGCGGCGTAGGGGGCGTGACTCCAGGCAGCCAGCTGTGGATTGAAGAAAGCGGTAATGATATCTGCCAATATGCTGGGGAAATTAGCTCGCGGGTTGAATAAGCCAAAATAGTTGGAGTTGGTGGTGTGGATAGTGAAATCTTTGAGACTTCGGATCAAGGATTGGAGGGCGGGGCCAGCTGGAGTAGGATTTTTATAAGTGAAAGAAGCCACTGCTGCCTGGATTTGCTCGTGGGGCCAAATTGTTCCTAGTGGAGCTTCGTCGCCTTTTTCATACCAGTCCAAAAGCGCGCTTATGGTTTGTTGGAGGAGTAATTCTTGTTCAGATCGGGCTAAATCAAATGAAGTCATTCTTTTTTATTATAAAATTACATGGTATTTTGAGAAAATGTATTTAGAATGAATAGTAAAATGTTATTTTCTGTTTCTATATAGTGTTATTTTGTTCTATTTAATAATGATTCGAAAATGGATGAGCTAGACCGAGCAATATTAGACGAGCTAGAGCAAAATGCGAGAGCTTCCCTAGCCAAAATTGGGCGTGAGGTGGGCTTGACGGCTCCTGCGGTGGCACAGCGGATTAGCAAAATGGAAAACAGCGGTTTAATCCAACAGTATACCACCATTGTAGACCATACCAAATTGGGATTTGATATTGCTGCGCAGATTACCTTGAAATGCCCATATGGAAAAATAAAAGCCTTTGGCAGGCAGCTGACAGCATTCCCTGAAATTAGACAATGCGTAAGACTTACGGGTGAGGATTGTGTGCTAATTTACGCCTGGTTTCGAAACAACCACCATCTGGTTGAGTTTTTGGAGCAACTAGCGGAATATGGAGAGACCAAAACCTCCATCGTCCTAAAAGACATGCTAGCAGACGTATCACGGTAATGGAGTTTTTTACACATATCACCTTTTTTGCCACTGCACAAGGGCTTTTCCTGAGTTGTGTGCTACTCTTTTTGAGAAGAGGCAGTCGCTTAGCCAATGGTTTATTGGCGGGCTTGGTATTGTTGTATTCTCTTTGGATGGCTGAGTTCGCGGCCTACTTTACAAGATACTTGTATGAGGTGCCTCATCTGATGTTTGTCACGGTTGGCTTTCCCTTGCTTTTTGGTCCATTGTTGTTGTTTTATGTACAAACTTTAGAAGGGAAACGAAAAAGTATCCACAGCAGAGATGTTTGGCATTTCTTGCCCTTTGTCGTTCATACAATCTACTATATCCCTTTCTTCCTGCAATCTAGCGAAGCGAAAAGCATGGGACTTCAGCAGTTACAAAATGTAGAAGTCCCACCGTCCTTTTCGGAATCTTTCTTCATTAACGAGAGTATTAAATTTCTGCATTTGCTAGTTTACTTGGCCATCGTCTATCGTTCTTACCGACCTTTTGGAAAACAAGACCTACCCCCTGTTCTTTCCAACTTGGGAAATCGTTGGCTGAAACAACTTTTGCTAGCGCTAGGTCTCTTTCTACTCTTTGATCTTTCTCACCTCCTGAGCATCTCCCTCTTTCATTATGATTACCTTTTTGGAATGGCGAAAGCGGTGCTGCTGTCCGGGACTTTTGCCATTTATTATCTGGGCTATTCTACCATTCGGCAGCCGGAGATTACAACGGGAGTATTTGAGGAAGAGAGGCCAAAAAAGAGCTATCAAAAGTCTTCCTTGAAGCCTTCACAGGCCCGCCAATATCTAGACCAATTATTGCACAAGATGGAAAAGGAAACCCTTTATCTCCAAGAAGACTTAAAGCTTAATAATCTTGCTGCGGAACTAGATATTTCTACCCACCATTTATCACAGGTGCTGAATGAGCATTTGGGGAAAAGCTTTTCTGATTTTATCAACGGCTACCGCATTAAGCATGCTCAGACTTTATTGGTGGATCCAGCATATTACCAACATACTATTTTGAGCATTGCTTTTGATTCTGGCTTTAGCAATAAAGCTTCTTTCAATGCTGCCTTTAAGAAGCACACAGGGCAAACCCCATCTGCTTTCCGGAAGGCCAATCAAGTTGTTTAGCTCCTTACCTTCAAACCCGCTATACTTCTCAGCGACTTTACCCCCTCCTTCGATATTTTAGTTGAATAAAGAAAAACGGAACGTAGATTCGGCATCGCCCTTAGATGCTGGAGCCCCTCATCAGTAATTTGGGTAAATGAAAGGTCAAGTCCTTGTAGGTCTTTTAGTTTCAATAAATGCTTCAATCCTTGATCACTCACCTTTGTTTGACCAAGGCCAAGACTTTTTAGTTTTGGTAAATTAGTAAGCGTTTCCAAACCTGCATTCGTTATGGGTAAACCGAATAGACCTAGATCCTCCAGCTGTTCTAGCTTCTTTAATGATAAAAGCCCTTGATCAGTTACTTGCGTTTTATTGAGGTAAAGCGTTGCCAAGTTCGGCAACTTTTGTATGGTTAAAAGACCAGTATCTGAAATTTGAGTGTTGTTCAGTGCCAGTAATTGTAGAGCATTCATCTTTGACAAGTGGTGCAAGCCAGTATCTGAAATCTTAGTCCTTCCTAATACCAGTTGCTTTAACTGCATGAGTCGGCCGATCTCTTTCAGACCTGGATCGGAGATGGCCGTCTTGGCGATGTACAATTTTTCCAGCTGTGCTAGTGTTTGTAAGTGGCTCATTCCCTGATCCGTCATGCTTGTGCTGGAAATACCTAAGGATTGTAGCCTCGGAAGCGCCTTGACTAAGGCTAAGTCCACGTCCGAACAGTGTCGTCCGCTAAAGCTGAGACTGCTGAGAAACCCATCCGGGCTTACCACAAAGTGAGCACCAAGCGCTTTCAGTTTAGAAGCTGCCTCCACTTCTTCGGCTCTTATCGCTGGACGGTTGCTCTCTTTTGATTGTGCATCCAGGTAGGCCTTCAACTTGGGCCAGCTTTTGAACCCCTTTTCTCTGGCAATCACATATTGCGCATCACTTAATTGAAGTGGTAAATCGGAGATTTCGGCTAAAGAAAGGTGAGTATACTGTGACATGTGATCCTGAATCCGTTGCGATGCAGAATCCGTACCTAAGCGCAGGGCTTTCAGGAGATCCTTAGCTTGTTGTTTGAGCTGTTTTTCATTGAGATTGGTGGAAGGCTGATCATTTGACAACATAATAATATTCTTTAAGGCTACCCCTTATTCTGCATTTACGGGATTAAAGAAAATTACATGTTATTCCAACTATTGGAAGGGTAGGTGACCTCAGGTCTTTCCGCAGAATGGAAGCGTCCTATACACTTTCAATTAAAAGTACAATTTTTTGTGGATTTTAGTTCCCCCTTATGAAGAAGACTAGAAGCCGATCAAGTCCATCATCATGTTCCCTCCGGGAAAATGTCTGCTGCTACACGTATGAATAGGTCAAATCCTATCGGATTAGTCTCTTTTACCTCTCGTTTTACCGTTTTTGCAACCGAGCATAAGGCTAATTTTGGCCAGCTGTGCGCTTGCAGAATTGTAAATCTACTTGAACTATTATGAAATATATATCTATCGGATTGTTGATGCTTTTCGGCCAAATATTGCAGGCTCAGGAAAAAGCAAACTTAACGGATCAAGTGACTGTATTGGCGACAGACCTTCCGCTGACGGCACGTAGCCAATTGGGGGGAGTAACGGTAGATCGCCTCGGATTCGTGTATGTAGCTAACTTCCATGATGCAGTTTGGAAGATCGGACCAAAAGGTGAGACCAAGTTGCTAACAGATGGCTTGTATGGTTCTTCTGGGAATGCGATTGATGCTAAGGGGAATTTGTATCAAGCCAACTATTTTTCCCATACGATCGTGCGTATTGATCGCTTTGGGCAGATTTCGTCCTTCATTGAAGATGGGCTAAGCGGCCCGGTAGGCTTGGTTTTCGACTCCGATCAGAATCTTTACATCTGCAACTTTAATCAAAACAATATTCTTAAGGTATCGTCCGACAAACAAATGAGTGTATTCGCCAGTGGGGTCCATTTTAATGGCCCCAATGGCATTACCATCGATCCTGACGGGAATCTGTATGTGGCTAACTTCAACACCAATGATGTCATCAAGATTACGCCTGAAGGGGAATCCTCTGTTTTTGCAACACTCCCTGGAGTGGACGGGACGGCTCATGCCGTGTATTTCAATGATCGACTGTTTGTGACCAAGATAAAATCCAATCGAGTATATCAGATTAATAAAGCAGGGGAGGCAAAACTCCTGGCAGGCAATGGACAAACAACTATCCAGGGAGGCCCGGCCTTAGAGGCTTCCTTTTCCGCACCCAACGGCATTGGAGTGGATAACTTAAGTGGAGAACTGTATGTCAATAATGTCAAAGGACAGTGGTCGAGTAGAAAAGCCTCTACCATTGAGGTAAGCAAGATTAAACTATTGACAATTACGGAAATCCTGTCTCATCATCTAGATCAGAATGATCAACAAGGAGCGCAACAGGCCTACCAAGCTTATCGGGCTGATCCCTTTACAGAGGGGGAAGACATTGCTTTGGCCGTCGGGAGCCTGGGATGGCAATACATGTCTAAACGCAATGTGCAAGCAGCGCTGACACTATTTACCTTAAACAGCGAAGGCTATCCTGATCGGTGGCAACCCTTCTTTAACCTAGGAGAGGTCTACAAGATTATCGGACAAGCCGAAAAAGCCAAGACTTACTATGAGCAGGCCCTCAGCAATAGTCCAGGAAATAAGCGTATTCTGGCAAGGTTGAAGTAATACAATCAAGGGGATAAATTGTAAGGCACGAAAGGAGGCATGCTGTGTTTACAAGAGTAGCTATCATGCCCTCTACCATATTCTTGGGTAGAGTTTCCACCTTACAGTTTCTCGTTTTGAAAAAAACGTTCACTAGTAACGGCCTAGCATTGGAAGCCTCCAAATGCTAGGCTTTTTACTTTCTTTCCCGCTGTTTATCTTTAAGGTCCAAAGATGTAGGTATGCCGAAAAAAAAGCGCTTGTTATGGGCTGCTCCGTTGGGACTATTGGCCCTGTCCTTGTCTTATTTTTTGATCTGGAATGCTGAAAAACCATCAATGATCGCTGAAAGTACTGCTGAAAGAATAAAGGTATTCTATGCACAAATGCATAGCAAGGGTATTCTCAAAGAGCAGATGAACCTTTTCCTGCGCGCTTTCAAAACGGAGCAGGAACTAGAGGTCTGGGTAAGTGATGCTAAGCAAAAGGAATTTCAGCATTTGCTCACTTATTCCATATGCAAAAGTAGTGGTACGTTAGGACCAAAGCGGAAAGAGGGGGACTTGCAAGTGCCAGAGGGCTTGTATCATATCGATCGCATGAATCCCAATAGTGCCTATCATCTTTCCATGGGCCTCAATTTTCCGAATGCTTCTGACCTAATCCGAGGAGACCAGCATGAACCTGGATCGGATATCTTCATCCATGGCAGATGTGTCACGGTGGGTTGCCTTCCCATAACCAATCCTAAGATCGAAGAACTCTACGAATTGGTGACCCAAGCCCAATCGAACGGACAGCAACGCATTCCTGTTCACATCTTCCCGGCCCGGATGGACGATCCCAATTTTCTAGCAAGTCTACAGCATTCGCCACATTCGTCATTTTGGTCCGAACTACTACCGCTCTACCAATACTTCGAGCAGCAGCGCCAAGTGCCCAATTTTACGATTGATGAGACTGGTGCTTACCAATTATAGGTCTGTAACTAGAACTTCCGGATCAGAAATACTCCGATGATCATCAGCAATGCTCCTAACAGCCTTTGCCAGTTGATCTTGTGAACAGGGAAATTTAACCAACCAAAGTGATCCAAAACTACCGCTCCCAAAATCTGCCCCAGGATTACAAAACCTACTGCGTTAGCCATTCCAATCTTTGGCGCTACCAAGATGAGTACAAATATATAGGCGACGCCCAATGGTCCGCCAAGCCAGCCCCACCAAGGGGCTTCCGCTATCGCTGCACGCGAGGGAACTGCATTTTTCTGTACAAAGAAAACTAAAGTGACCAGGATTAAGCCGACTAAAAAAACAGCCACGGTGGAATGAATAGGACCGCCTAAAGACTTACCAAGGGCTGCGTTGGAGGCTGTTTGAATCGGCACACCAATGCCTGCCAATAATACGATTAGGATATAAAAGATTTCCATAGGTTTCATTTGAATTCTTTTCTGATGAATAAACCGTAACTATCATTTAAGAATAGAAAGGAGTTGCCTAACTCCAGCCAATTGAAGCCGAAGCCAAATTGATATCCACCCTTTTCCAGTCCGATTCGGATCCGCTGTAAAGAAGCACCATGATCTCCTCCATTCATCGCTGTAAATAGCTCGATGGAACTATAGCCCCTCCATTGATCATTGATCTTAGGGCGGTACCGAAAGATGGAGAACCAACTGTATCCTTTGGATTCGGTCAGGTCCTTAGCCAGAAGCCCGAAGAAACTCCAAGTGTCAGTGGTACGATTGTAATGGATACCCCAATCTCCGCCAGCTCCTGCATTATTTACACGTCCGAGTACAGTACTGCCAAAACCGTTCTTCTGTGTATAGCTAAAGTAGGCACCTGAGAAGAAGCTAACTTGTTCTTTATAGTCGACTTCGATTCTCGTACGGCTAAACAGCGTAAAGCGGTATGATTTGTCAAATGGCTTAAGGAATTGAATATCTGCGAAAATGTATTCCGTAGATGGCATTATTTCATAACTCTGGCCAGTTAGCTTGGACTGTAACATTCCAAGAAGAAGCAAGCAAGTGATAATTCTATACATGTGTATTGGGTTAGTGGTCAAAAGTGCTCCTCACCAAAGCATTGGGTGCCTTGTTCCTTCCGCGATCAAAGCTAAGCACAATCGACTGGCAATGCCATAGACTAAATAATTTGTGCGCTACTAACTTTTTGGTAAGTAAGGGAGAAGAAAATGGATTAAAACCGCAGTTTTGAAAGGTAGGGGTAGAGCTAAGGCTTGCTTTTCTGACAAAGATTAGGCAGGTGATGCTTTCAATGCTGCTAATTTTGCAGCTCTACTGATGGTTATCTTTGATTTTGCTAAATTAGTCAAGCTTGAGGAACTGATTTGACACAGTTTCTGAATGAGAATGCATCAAAACACAGATTAGTATGAAAAAACCAAATTTCGGGCATCTCCTGATAGCCCTAGCCATTCTTCTGCCACTAGGCCTCTTTAGTCAAGAAGCTGAACTTAAGTGGAATCCTGCTTTTAGCATGCAATTTCGACAAATTAGCGGGACTGATCTTTCCCCAGATGGTAAATATGTAGCCTACGTAGTAAGGGAGGCCTTGACAGAAGGCGAAAAATCAGAATACTTACAGCATATATGGGTAGCAGCTACTGATGGAAGTTTAGAGGTGCAATACACCCGCGGCGAAAAATCCAGCTATGCGCCTGCCTTCAGTCCTGATGGACAGCGAATTGCTTTTTTATCTGATCGTTCAGGAAAAACACAGATTTGGGTCATGCGCCTAATGGGGGGCGAGGCTGAGCAAATTACGGACAGCAAAACCGGTATTGCCTCCTTTCAATGGTCCCCTCAAGGGGATCGTTTTGCCTTTATTGCTAAGGATCAGGAAACAGAAGAGGAAGAAAAAGCCAAAAAGGAAAAACGCGCTGTCATCTTAGTGGATCAGAACTTTAAATACAATCATCTCTATACTATTGGTTTGGAGCCGGGTGAGGATAAGGAGAGGAAGGTTCAGCGACTCACTAAAGGCGAATTCCATATCTCTAGTTTTGATTGGTCTCCAGATGGCACTCAGATTGTTTTTGCTCATAAGGAGAATCCCAGTATTAATACAAGTCGAAGTGGGTTTGATATTTCTATGGTGGCGGCAGACAGTAGTGCCGTTCGATCATTAGTGGCACAGGATGGGAGTGATGATAGCCCGCATTTTTCGCCGGACGGTCGTCATATTGCCTTCGTTTCTGATAATGGCAAGCCTGAGCCAATAGGACTGGGGGATCTTTATCTATATTCATTGGCAGATGGGAAGACGACTGCTTTACCTCATACCCCGGATCGCAATGCCAATCTGATGGGTTGGACAGCTGATGGGAAAGGGCTCTTGTTCTCAGAAGCACTGAAGACTTCCCGTACTGCCATGTTGTTGCCTATCAATGATGTATTGGAGGGGAAAAAAGGACGAGGAGTCGCTAAACCCCTATGCCCCCTCGATGGTACAAGCGGGTCTATCTCCTTTGACCAACAGACCCAGAAAATGGCCTTCGTATACCAAACACCTGATCAACCAGTTGAATTATATGTAGCAAATGCAGATGGTAGTGGCAAGAAAGGACTTACTTCAGTTAATGCTGATATTGAATTGCCTGCCATGGGTAAGACGGAGTTAATCAGTTGGAAATCCAAAGATGGTCTGGAAGTAGAAGGATTATTGACCTATCCTGCGAATTACGAACCTGGTAAAAAGTACCCTACTATACTACAAATTCATGGTGGGCCTGCAGGTGTTTTCACCAAAGGGTTTACCGGTAATCCTTCGATCTATCTCACGCAGTACTTTGCGGAGCAAGGTTTTTTCGTTTTGCGACCCAACCCACGTGGCAGCTCTGGTTATGGCAAAGAATTCCGTTATGCCAACTTCCGAGATTGGGGGTATGGTGACTTTGAAGACTTGATGAGTGGCGTAGATAAGGTAGTGGCCGATGGGATGGCTGATGAAGAAAGACTATTGGCTATGGGATGGAGTTATGGCGGATACATGACGAGCTTTTTGGTAACAAAGACTAACCGTTTCAAAGCGGCGAGTATGGGAGCCGGTTTGCCCAACTTGATCAGTATGACTTCTACCACTGATATACCGGACTATTTGGTGGGGCACATGGGGAAGGAATTCTGGGAAGATTACGAAACCTATGAAAAGCATTCCGCTATCTATCGGATCAAGAATGTGGAGACCCCTACACAGGTGATTCATGGAGCAAATGATCTGCGTGTACCCTTCACCCAAGGTCAAGAATTTTATGTCGCTTTGAAGCGAAGAGGTGTTGATACAGAGATGATTGTGCTTCCCCGAACTCCTCATGGGCCGAGAGAACCCAAATTACAGATGGAAGTTTCCCCACGTATTATGGGGTGGTTTGAGAAGTTTCTGCCGGAGAAGGCTAAGCCTTAATGGCTTAAGAAGAGAACTTGAGGAAGGTAAATACCTACCTTCCTCAAGTTCTCATTTATTGATTCGCTAGAACGCATAGCTAATCCCGGCTTTGAAGAAAAATGGAGTGCCGGGGGTGAAGTGTATTTCCTCGACCCCTTCCATTGCCTCTCCTTGTAAACGGGACTGCGTCGCAAATTGCGTTTCTTCCCACTCTACATCAAATAAGTTTTCAATAGAGAAATGCCAAGATAACTGCCGGAATTTGTATCCTAGATTTAAGTCAAATACGGTGTAGCCTTTGGCCAGGATGCTGTACTCCTCATTGGCTGGCCTATTTGCCAGATGACGAACTTTCATTCCCCCACTAAATTCGTCTTTTTGAGCACTAATGCCGCCTGTAAAGGTGTGGATGGGGGCTAAGGGAATGTATTGTGCTCCTTCTGGTTCATCCACACTTCTCGCATAGGTGTAGGTCCAATCTGCATCTGCAAATAGCCAGTCCTTGACCTGATATCTGACGCCCAAATCTATTCCAGATCTTCTTGTCCTACCACTTGGTTCTACTACACCTTCATCTCCGACGTAGACAAATTCCTGTTCTAGGTTCAGATTCCATAAGGTTATTTCTGTGATGAGGCGAGGAATTGGTTTCCAGATCGTCCCAAGGTCCACGCCAAAGGCGCGCGGTAGGAAATTTCGATTGCTTTCTCCTATGACTACTCTAGTATCATTCGAATGGAAGCCATACCCTGTTTTCAGGAAGTACTGCAAGTTGCGATTGGGGTTATAGACAAAATTCAATTTAGAACTTGCTAAAACTTGCGAAACTGCAGCCGAACTATAGGTGCTGCTCAAGGCATCTTTATAGTTGCCGCTTACATAATCTACACGGATAGCGGGATTTATCAATAGTTTCCCAAATTCGAATTCCGTGTTGAGGAAGCCGTAAGTATTGGACTCACGAACTTGCCCAAATTGAACTCGTGTCAAGGTGGTGCTACGATTAGCGGTATAGGAAAGTTCATTATCCTCGACGAGGTCGACCCGCATTCCGATCCCCGCTTGAATAAAGGTAGCTACCCCTCCCAAATAGTTTGAATGATTCCAAGTGGATTCGAAGCCAAACAATTCTCTTTCCTCTCGCTGCCGGATTTGGTCTCCGTTTTCCGGATCACGCAGGAAGAAGGTGAAATTGGAGTACAGTTCAAAGTCATATCTTGAGTAGTAGGCATTGCTTTTGATGAAGGTGTTGTTGTCGATTGTCTTTTGAAAATTCAAAGCGAGATTGGTTCGACTCGTTTTTCCCCCTTCCGTATCATCGATGGCACCGAATCGGGTAATCTGTCCGGCATTTAAGGCTCGAAAGGGGATTTGCCCCGAGGCATCCCATTGACTTTGAAAATGAGAAGCCATGACACCCAATTGTCCATCATTAGATAATTTCGTCTGATATTTTCCCATTACGTTTAGGCGGCTAAAATTCTGTGGCGACTCAAAAGGCCCATCTGTGGTAAGATACTCTGAAGCAATATAGGCCTGATCTTTATCTGTATTGAATAGGTTGAACAAACCTAAGGCGCGACTGGTATTGAACTGGCCCAAGTCTAGTTTGAAGGTGCTTTGTTCTAGGGCATCTTTGGTTCGGAAGTGGACATAGCCCGCGGTGGAAAAATTACCTTTATCAGCCTGGTAAGGTCCTTTGCCAAAGTCTATTTTATCAATCGTTTCCGGGATCAAGAAATGAAGGTCTGCGTAGCCTTGACCATGGGCATGAGATACCATATTGACCGGCATGCCATCTACTGTCAATTGGATATCTGTACCGTGATCTATATCAAAGCCACGAAGAAATATCTGTTCTGCTTTTCCTCCGCCAGCATGTTGACCTATGAAAAGGCCAGGGACTTTTCGGAGAATTTCCTGGGAGGAGTTGACCGGGTTTAGGGTGAGGTCTATTCCCGAAAGCAAGTTGAGGGCACGATCACTTCTTCCTACCACAATTTCATCCAATTGGAATACAGATACTTCTAACTGGACGATCAATGGATGATTTAGGTTCTCTACAATCTCAGTATGGGTTTTATAGCCGAGGTGAATCACTTGGAGTGTGTCGCCTTGAGCACAATTCTTAAGTAGGAAACGTCCGGTATCGGTGGAATGTGCATGTTCTTGTGTGCTGATATTGATAATGTATGCTCCAGTTATTGGCTGTTGTTTATCATCTATTACCCTCCCGGACAAGTCTTGGGCATGGGTGAATACTGAGATAAGTAGAAGCGAAAAAAGGGAAATAGCTGTTTTCATGGTATCGTTCTAGATTATGCTTGATTTTGTACGTAGTAATCGTTTAGACTATATACGTGCCCTTTCGCTTTTCGGGATTTAGTCCCCCATAAAAAACATATGGTGTTTACAATAAGCGTACCTTAGATGCTTTCTTTAGTTGAATACCTTCGGGCCAAGTCGAAAAAACATGAAACGCATCCAACTCTTTGAATTTGAGGACCTTCCATGGTTTCCTAACTTTATACGTAAGTGTATGACTCGCTTGATTGTGGTGATGCATCGCCTTTTAGGAACACGGGATCAGCTGTTGGTTTTGTTGAAAAAAGCTATTTCGGAAAGTGCTGAAAAACGAATTGTGGATCTCTGTTCAGGTAGTGGCGGGCCGATGCTTTATGCCTTCGAGCAGCTGCGTACAGAGGCGGGGTTTGAGGATTTGTCCTTAACCATGACTGACCTTTATCCCAATGAGCAATTCGCGAAAGAGGTGAATGATCGGGCGGATCCGAAACTGTCTTTTCAGAAAGAACCGCTTGATGCAACACAAGTCGGAGATAAAATGAAGGGACTTCGAACGATGGTTAGCAGTTTCCATCACATGCATCCTCTACTTGCCAAACGCATTCTCATGGATGCCGAAAAGAGTCGCCAACCTATTCTGATCTTTGAGATTAGTGACAACAGTGTTCCTGTTTGGGCTAACTTTATTGCTATTCCAATCAATTTTATCATGTGCCTTTTCGTTACCCCTTTCGTACGGCCTATGACTTGGCAGCAATTGGTGTTTACCTATCCCATTCCGATCATTCCGATTGCTTTTGCTTGGGATGGAGCCATTTCAAATGCACGGACCTATACGCTAAAAGACATGGATGAGTTGTTGGAAGGTTTAGGCAAGGAGGGCTATCACTGGGAAAAAGACAAAATATCGACTTCAAAATCTAAGATGCTTTACCTGTGGGGTCGGCCGACTACTAGTTGAGAGAATACGCATCCATTAGGGACAGTCATTACGTATGGTCTTTATGGTGTCCCAAAAGTGTATGCCGACAAAAGATGATACCCAATAAATACAGCACAATGCAAGAGTTAATCCGAAAATCACAGGCGCTACTGGTTCTTATAATGCTCTTTTCCGTGGGAGATCTCTGTGCCCAGGGAGAGCCCCCATATCATACTTCCTGGGAAAGAGATGCCTATTACTTGGGGGGCGGGATTTCAACTACCTTGTTAGGGTTTTACTTGAAAGCCAATACACCGAAATTGAAGTTGAGCGATCTGGACCTAGGAAAGGTGAATAGTTTTGACAGAGTAGCTACGACCTACAGCTCGGGAAGGGCAGACAAGTTGAGTGATCATACGATGAACCTCAGTATTGCACTTTCCATCGCCTTGTTAGCTAAACAAAAAAGTAGAGCTGATTTTGGAACCGTGGCACTGCTCTTTGCGGAAACGATGCTTTGGAACCAAGGACTTACAGATATCATTAAATCTACTTCAAGGAGACCTCGGCCTTATATCTTTGATGAGAACATTGATCCAGCTAGGGTGCTGAGCAGCAATGACCGCGCTAGCTTCGTTTCGGGACACACATCTGGGGCTACCTCTGCGGCATTCTTCTTTGCCCGAACCTTTAGTGACTATTATCCGGACAGTCCGTGGAAGCCTTATGTTTGGGGTATTTCTATCGCACTGCCTGCTTTGACTGGTTATTTGAGAGTAAGAGGAGGACAACATTATCCGACGGATGTGATCGCAGGCTATTTACTTGGAGGAACTATCGGTTATTTAATTCCAACCCTACATAAAAGACCTCTGAAAGCCAAGGGGTTATCTTTTAGCCCAACAGGTCAAGGGATCTTTTTGTCCTATCGCTTTTAGTTCGCACAGTTAAGCGCTAAAAGAGCCTTTCTCAGCCTTAGATTTGTTATATTTACGAATAGAAGTGATTCCAGTTTTTTGGATCACTTTGAAGGAAGAATATCGTAAAGCAAAACACTTTTACCAACTTTTAACAAAACAAGCTTATGCAAAAGAACCTAGACCGTCGGTCCTTTCTGACAGCCGTCAGTATGTTGGCCGCCGGAAACTTGATGTCGGTCCCATCCTGGGGCTTCGGCACATCCAATGCTAAGTTAAAAATCGTACTAGTAGGAACTGGGGTGCGAGGCACCTCCTTCTGGGGGAAACGACTCGTTGACCAGTATTCCGATATCCTTGAATTTGTCGGACTCTGTGACATTAATGAAGGGCGATTGGCTTATGCGAAGACCTACATGGGGGTGAGCTGTCCCACCTTTACAGATTTTGAAGAAATGGTGAGTACCACCAAGCCAGATTTGGTGATTGTCACGACCAAAGATTCTACCCATCATGAGTTTATTGTCAAGGGGCTAGATATGGGTTGTGATGTATTGACTGAAAAGCCGTTGACTACGGATGAGGACAAGTGCCAAGCCATTTTGGATGCGGAGCGCCGTAACAACAAAAATGTGATTGTGGGATTCAACTATCGTTGGAGTCCCTACATGACCAAGATCAAGGAATTATTAGCAAATAACGAGATCGGAAAGGTTGTATCGGTGGATTTCCATTGGTATCTCAACACCTATCATGGCGCTTCTTACTTCCGTCGCTGGCATGGTCTTCGTCAGGCTGGAGGAACCTTATGGGTTCATAAAGCTACGCACCATTTTGACCTAGTCAATTGGTGGCTGGACTCTGATCCGGCTGAGGTATTTGCTTATGGTGCGCTGGAGCACTACGGTAGTAATGGGCCTTTCCGAGGAGAGAATTGCCGGACTTGTGATCACAAAAAGGAGTGCAAATTCCATTGGGATATTACCAAGAGCAAGCGAAATATGGACCTCTACGTCAATAATGAAAAGTATGATGGATATGTGCGTGACAGTTGTCTGTTCCGCCACGATATCAACATCTATGACAAGATGTCCGCACAAATCAAATACGCCAATGATGTACTAGTGAATTATTCACTGACTACCTATTCCCCGTTTGAGGGCTGGCGTATTGCTTTCAATGGCACAGATGGGCGAATTGAAGCATGGCTAGATATTCCTTGGATGGAAAACAGTGGGATGGATCAGGCAGAATTGCACGCAGCAGAAATGTCGCAGGATAAGAAAGATGACAAGGAGCGCAAGCCCATCATTCTACATAAAAACTGGAATGATTATCAAACGATCGAAGTGGTTTCCGAACGTGGCGGCCATGGAGGTGGTGATAAGCGATTACACGATAAGATTTTCCGCAATCCTAACAATCCAGACCCGTACAAGCATTCAGCAGGTACTCGGGATGGTGCGATGTCGATTTTGGTCGGTATTGCAGCGCGTAAGAGTATCGAATCTGGTCGGCCGGTGAAGATCGCCGAATTGACAGATTTGGAGCCACGGGCTAAGCGGTTGTAGTCATTGTTGGCGGGAGCACTGTCCCGTAATAGCTGCGGAGGGTACGAAGGTACTTGCCGCAGCTATTTTTTTGTACCCAGGTGGTTACCTTTTTCTTTCCTGATCGATTCACCATTGAAATCGTTCTTGAAAGCCTAATTTTTTGGGATTGAAAATCACTTATCTGTATCATAATTTCAGCCGATGACGCCTACAGAAGTATTCAACTTGCCAAAACGCCCTTTTACCGTAGATGAATACTACCGACTAGCAGAGGTGGGTATTCTTGGACCTGATGAAAAAGTAGAATTGATTAATGGGGAGATTTTTCAGTTGAGTCCTATTGGCCCAAGGCATGCTGGTGTGGTAAACCAGCTCAGTCATTTACTACGCGAAATGGAGGGGTGGATTTATGTCCTTGCTGTACAGAATCCTGTTAGATAATCTTCCTATAGTGAGCCAGAACCTGATATCTCTATCTTGAAGTCACGAGCTGACTTTTATAAGTCTGGTCACCCTGTTCCTACTGATGTAATCTTACTTGTGGAAGTTTCGGATACAACTTTCGAATATGACTCGAAGGTTAAGCTCCCTTTGTATGCGAAAGAGAGGATTCCGGAATATTGGATAATAGATTTAGAGCGCGATCGGATACTTGTTCATACCGATCCACAAGGCTCAACTTATCAAACTCAACATATCTATCAACGTGGAGACCTACTGAGTAGTGCGACCTTTTCAAAGAAGACTTCGGATGTCTTACTGTAAACAGAAAGCGGCCCGATGTGACCATCGGACCGCTTTTACATTATAGATAACTTAGATTAGCATCCGGAACCAGGGTATCCACAGTTTTGCTGATAGCCACCGATAGTTCGGTCGATCTGCGTTTGTGGAATCGGACGATAGATATGGAAGTCCTGGATATTGGGAGCACCTTGTGGATTGTGCAAACGCACACGTTCAACCAATTTTCCAGTACGTGTTAAATCATACCAACGATGTCCTTCACCAATCAATTCGCGACCTCTTTCATCCAAAAGGAAGTCTAGCGTCACATCAGCAGCTGTAATTTCCATAGCCGCTTCTTGTCCAGGCCAAGCACCTCTTCTTCTGATGATATTGATATCATCAGCAGCGCCTTGAGTATCTCCTTGCTTCAAGCGTGCCTCTGCACGTAAGAGGTAGGCATTACCTAGGCGCATCAAGACGAAATCCCGTTGACCTTGTGTTTTTTGACGATCAGGACGAGTAGCATCGATCCATTTGTTCATACTAGGGAACAACTTCTCTGTGTACTCATCACTTGTGATTACCATGTAGCGGGTAGCTGCCTGACGATCCTGTGGCCAGTTGACTTCTTCTTCTGGACCAGGAATATAAACCGCGGTGTCACCGACAGTGAACTTAGGTTGTCCTGCTTGGCCATATCCCATAGCAGCTTCTTCAGCCGACCAAGTAGGAATGTTACCTGCATTATTAGCAATCCAAGCATGCTTGAAGGTCTTGTCATATCTGGCATCCACACCTCTATCCCATAGCGTCAGAGTGAATGGAGTAGGACGGAAACGTTTCCACGGACGTCCATTAGTGATGTCACGAGTCATACCTGGACGAACGTCATATTCCATCAAGAAATATAAGTGACCTCTATGGCCTTCACCATCAATACCTTGATCTACCTGAGCTTTAGAGTTTTGGATATTCCAAACAACCTCTGAATTCTCCTCATTGTCAATGTCCCAAAGGGAAGAAAAGTCGTCGAGCAATGCGAATCCATAGTTGTTAATAACGTTGCTAAAAAGCGTCTCGGCACGAGAAGCATCACTTGCGTCCCCATAAGACTTGTAGCTTCTTGTCAATAAAGCTTCTGCTAACAAGAATTCTGCTGCTGGTTTAGTAGCACGACCGTAGTCATCCTGCTCATCCGGTAGATTGGCAATAGCAAATTCAAGATCAGGAATAATGGCTTGGGAGTAGATGTCTGATTGAGCTGTTCTATTGGCTTCAATCTCTACCCCTTCCGTCTCTTCTAAGGTCAAATGGCAATCTCCAAATTGACGAACCAAGATGTAGTAGTACATGCCGCGGAGAAAACGTACTTCAGCAATTCGGCTATTGAGCAATGCTGCATCGATCGTTAGATCTTTTGATCTGTTGATCACTGCATTCGCTTGGTTTATACCTTGGTAAGATCTTTGCCAGAAATCTCTGAAGTAAGACTGGTCAGCGTTTAGTCCGCCATCATAGCGATTAAGGGCTTTTCGTCCACCATCAGCACCGTTTGTGTAAGTATCTGTGCCAAAAACAGTTAAGGTGAAACCACGTTCTGGGCCATACAAGAATTTATTGAAAGAGTAAGTAGCTCGTACTGCATCTTCAAAACCAGCTACGGTAGTATAGTAAGAGGAGGCAGATACGTCAGAGACTAACTCTTCCTCTAGGAATTTCTCGCAGGATTGACTGGTAAATGCCACCAATCCGATAATGATTAAGAATATCTTCGATTTCATTTTGATCAAATTTAGAAGCTGGCATTTACGCCAAATAGAATTAGACGGTTACTAGGAACATCACTTGCATCAATGTTGCCCGTGTTCTCTGGATCATAGCTTTCGTACGTAGCCTGGAACCACAAGTTTTGACCAGAGGCATAAACACGTAGACGAGACATTCCAATCTTTTCAGCCACTGAGCTTGGCAAGTTATAACCCAAGGTTACATTTCTCAATTTCAAGTAACTACCATCAAAGTAACCCATGGTCGTGTTGTTACGAGGTCTTTCCTGATTCTGATTAGGACGAGGGAAAGCATTCGTTGGGTTATTGATTGTCCAATAGTCAACATCCAAGTTGTTATAACGGGCAAAAAGTGAGTTGTTACCTACGTGGAAATTACTGTAGATGGTGTGTCCTTGACGGAAGAAGAAGAAGAAGCTCAAGTCTACGCCCTTGTACTCAAAACGGTTGGTGATACCTCCGTAATAGTCAGGTACATCTGTTCCGATGATCTTACGGTCAGCAGCAGTAATGATACCGTCGCCATCTAGGTCTTCTAGTTTGATTTCTCCTGGCACCTTGTTTTCAGCAGTTGCAGCCAAGTCAACTTCGTTAGACTGATAAATTCCGATCTTATTGTAATCGTAGAATACGTTAATTGGCTGTCCAATGAACCATTGGTTACCTACATCATCGATTGGATTACCGTTTTCATCTTTCAAGGCTAGTTCCGTGATTTCCTCGGTGTAACCTGCGATGTTAAGGCTAACATCCCACTTCAGACCATTAGGATTGTTAATGATACCGGCATTCAAGCCTAGCTCAATACCACGAGAAGCTGTAGAACCGATGTTCTGAAGTACGTTATTATAACCTGAAGTCTGAGGAAGTGCACGATTCAGGAGGATATCTTCAGTCTCTGTACGATAGTAGTCAATAGAACCAGCAATTCGACCATTCAAAATATCAAAATCAAGTCCAACATCAATCGTTTTTGATACCTCCCATCCTAGAGCAGGGTTAGGGATTTCATTCAGACGGAAACCAAAAGCTGGCGTTTCATCCCATGCATATACACTTTGTGCCAGTCTGCCAGCAGTTTGATATGGACTTACAGATGTGTTACCCACTTCACCGTATGAGGCTCGTAGCTTTAAGTCGTTGATCCAACCTACATTTTCCATAAAACCTTCTTCGATTAGACGCCATCCCACAGATATACCAGGGAAGGATTGCCATTTGTTGCCTTCTGCCAAACGAGAAGAACCGTCGGCCCGGAGAGAAGCTTGGAATAGATATTTACCATCGAGTTCGTAGTTGATACGCCCCATCCAGGACACCAACTGCCACTCAGACAATCTACTTCTTAGGTTACCTTTTACTTGAGCAGTACCGATGTTGTAGAAAGACTGAGATTCGTAAGGCAAGTTGGCTACTGCCGTATAGTGCTCTTCGAATCTAGAAGCCTGCACAGACTGCAAGAAAGTCAAGTTTAAGCCATGGCGTTGTCCGAAGGTCTTATTGTAGTTAACGATGTTTTCTACCGTGTAACCAATCGTTTCTTCGTTTTCAATTTCAGCATCTGCAGGACCACCACGGTTGTCATTCGTCAGACTTCCTCTAAATTCCCCGCGACGGTTGTATCGAATATCAGGACCGAAGTTCAATTTGTAAGTCAATCCTTCTAAGATATCGATATCCAAGTAAATAGGAGCAAAGATTCGAGTTACCTTACGCTCATCGATGTATGCACCTTCAACAATCTCATTCAACGGGTTAGTACGAATACCATCGTTAGTTGGGAGGAACAATGGAGTTACTCCATCCTCTTGATAAGGCTGTCCTAATGGTACATTACCTAAGGCTTCACCTAGTGTGGCACTAGAACCCCAGTTTTGTACAGAGTTGGATGCGAGGAAGGAAATACCTGCACGGACGCGCTTGCTGATGGTGTGGTCGAGGTTTACTCTACCCGTCAGTCGTCGGAAATCCATATTGCTGATAATACCTTGCTCATCGAAGTAACCAAGGGACATGTTGAATTGGGTCTTGGCGTCTCCACCACGTACACTCAGTTGATGATTGGTCTGCCAACCGTCCTGGAAGATGAGGTCTTGCCAGTCCGTGGAACGACCACTAGCAATAGATTCTAATTCAATGGGATCGAAGTCAATCTCAACATCTGTAGGGATTGCTCCATTCCAGCCATCACGGAAGGCTTCTCGAGCCAAGGCAGTGTATTCCTGATTATTCATCATGTCTACTTTGTGCAATACTTGGCTTACTCCATAGTAGCCATCGTAAGCAACAGTAGTTCGACTTTCAGTACCTCGCTTAGTGGTAATGATCACAACACCATTCGCACCACGAGAACCATAAATAGCGGTTGCTGCGGCATCTTTTAGTACCTCCATGGATTCGATATCCTGAGGGTTGATGTCATTGATGGCAGAAGTACCACTTACCTGTGGAATACCGTCGATCACAAAAAGAGGATCATTCGAGGCAGTGATAGATCTACGGCCACGAATTCTGATGGTGGGCGCTTGTCCAGGACGGCTACCACTTCCTTGAATATCTACTCCCGCAATTTGTCCTTGCATAGCTTGAACACCGCTAGGTACAGGAATAGATTTAATTGCTTCTTCATCAAGAGAAGCGATGGCAGCTGTTACATTTCTCTTCTTCTGAATCCCGTAACCCACAACTACAACTTCATCGAGGATGGCAGAGTCTTCTGATAAAGCTACCTGAAGCGTACTCTGTGCACCTACTTGCACTTCTAGGGCTTTGAAACCTGTGTAAGTGATAACTAACACAGCGTCATTCCCTTCTACATCAATGGAGAAGTTTCCGTCGATGTCTGTTACAGTACCAGTTCCCGTACCTTTTACAACTACGGTGGCACCGATCAAAGGAGAACCATCCTTAGCACTTGTTACCGTTCCGGTCACCGAACGGACAGCCATGGAGAGGGTTTCCAATTCCTCATTGGTATCGGGCATGGTTGCAGCTTGTGCCGAATCCATACTCAATAAGGAAAAGCATACTACTAGAAGTACTAGTGGCACACTTAGGTGTAATCTAAGTTTCATAATACCGGCCATTAAGTTTAAAAAAATGATTAAGTAACTAATTGTAAATTGGGACAAAACAATCCTATGACAATCGCTTGCGCGAAGGTCTAATTCACAGGATTTCTACTTGCTAATTGGAGAAGATCAAGGCAATGCGTTGCTTGTTTATTTGTTGGTTTTTCGCTTGCTCTGATGTCAACTCGGTCAAGGAAGTAGTAAGCCCCCTTTTATTTATATAAGTCTCTAATGAAATGATGCTTAGTTTGATTTTGCCCCCCAAATGGAAAGCTGGCCATCAAATCCAATAGAAACTTGATTCACTTCTGATGTACTTATGCTTAGATTCTATTCGAATCAAACAGTTTACCTATTTCCTAATAGTAGTCTACATGCACATTCTGCGTCTTTAAGTAGCCCTGCCGGCATAGTCTACCTTTCCGGCACCTCGTTTGAGTAATTAGATTAGTAATAGTCTTAAAATGAAGATATTCGTGGTTGGGTAATGCTGTAATCTGTATGGGTGAATGACTGAACAGTGTGTTTAATTCTTTGGGCGAATGTTCACTTACTGTAACTGCACGACTTCTGAATAGAATAAACCGTTCTAAAGAATTGATGATATGGCAGAATAAAAAAGAGCTGAGTCCAAGAAGGGGATCAATGTAATCCCTTCGTTGGTCAAGAAAAGAGGCTATATGAACCCTTCTGTTGGTCATAATACCTACCTGTCTTAAGAATATTGTATTCAAATATTCCAAAGCCTTGTTTTGTTAGTTTTTCGTTTTTCGTGCTCTGAAGAAATTGATCGGATTTCGAAGTGATTCTCTAAGGAAAAACCCTTCAGAAAGCAATCGATTTCATCAGTTTTGCCACGATGGCACTTATGAGAATTCAGTATTTATGATTGAATACTGCTTAAAAAGTGCAATTTTCTTTGTTCAAATATAGTAAATTAAAATTTTTAATGAAAAAAAAAATTCGATTTGACGGGCCAGATTTCGAAAAAATGGGATTTTTTGCAAACGTTTGCATAGATTTTAATAGTAATACTATTATGTATTTTTGTTTTAATATACTCTATGGTAGGGTTGCTATATTAAAGAGCGTGTATTATTAGATGGAGGGAAAGGCTAGAGGGAGAAAGGACTAGAAAGGAGGAAAGAGGACGTAGAAAAGTGTATTCTACGCCTCCTTTTGTTACACAGTTATGCTTTCAGCTTATATCCTTTTCGATACTTCTTTTTCCGCAACTTGTTTGCCTGCTTGTCATTAAACTTCTCTTTGACGGGATCCCACTTGAGGGGACGATTCAGCCAGTAAGCAATATTGGCTATGTTGCAGATGGAGGCGGATCGATGCCCAACTTCGGCATGACAGATCGGTTTAGACCGCTTCTTGATGGCATTGATCCAATCTTGGTAATGATTTTCTTGGCTATCATACAAGCGGGTTTCGCCCGACTTGATTTCCGCCGAAACGATATTTTCTGGATTAGAATCCAAGTATTGCCGACTCACATCCAGCGTTCCTTCGGAGCCAATAAACCGGACTCCCCATCCGCGACCAAAATCCTCATGGACCATTTCGATGCCATTTTCATAGATCATCTTAAGTCCTCTAACCGCTTTCGGGTCTTTAGGTGGAATCCACTCGACAGGTCCCGTGTGATCCATGCCTAAGCCCCACTGAGCGATATCAAACATGTGAGCTCCCCAATCACAAAGAATACCACCACCATATTCTTTATACTTGCGCCATTGTGGCCAGTATTTGATCTTATTGGTACTAGGAGCTAATTGAGAATGATAGGCTAGTACTGGTGAAGGGCCACACCAGCGATCCCAATTGAAGTTCTCGGGCATGGGCTCTGCCTCTAGGTCGTAAGCAACGGCGGGATCTCCAACATTGACTACGGCCTTTTTGATTTCTCCAATGTAACCGTTCCGAACCAGCTCACAGGCATGCAAGAAGTTCTTGCGGGAGCGCTGCATACTACCCGTTTGAAGTACCCGACCGTATTTCTCTGAGGCCTTTACCATGGCACGCCCTTCTTGTATGGTATGAGATAAAGGTTTTTCACAAAAAACATCTTTGCCTGACTTCATGGCTTGAATGGAAGGAATAGCATGCCAATGGTCTGGAGTCGCGACTACAATCGCATCAATGTCATCTCGTTCTAGCATCTCCTCATATTCCAAATAGGACTTGACTCCATTGTAGTTGGAATTTCCTCGATGCTCAGCATATAATTCAGCTACTCTTTTCTCGAACCAGGCTAGCTTCGTACTGAAAACATCACTCGCGGCAACGATCTGTGCTTCGGCGTCTCTCGTAAAACGGGCTGATAGCCCATTGCTTTGCCTTCCGCAACCGATAAAGCCTAAGGTAATACGGTCACTAGGAGCAGTAAACCCTCGTCCCAATACATGCCGAGGTACAATGGTGAAGGCCCCAACTGTAACCGTGGCAGCCCTGAGGAATTTCCGTCTAGAAATCGATGATTGCATATTTTTAGTTTTTCGAATTGATCAGTTCATTAAATAAAATACAGATCGTCCACCTTATCGGGTAGTCTTTGTGCCCCTAAAGGTTCTAAGGATAATTTTTATGGGACAGTGTTAGCGGTTCCCAAAAGCGCGTTTAAGGCATGATTCGCTACGCGAACTACATATTTGTTTGGGTCTTCCATGACCGACTGTAAATCTTCAATGGCGGGTCTTCCTTGTTCCTGCATTTCATCAATCACAATAGCGCTACTCAATCTCACCCATTGGTCCGCATGCTGAAGCTCCCTTTGCAGTACCGGAAGCCCCAGTTCACTAGCACCAGCCAAGCATAGGGCCCTAGCTGTAGCAATCCTTACTAGAGGGATAGAATCCGTGAGGGATTGCCGAAGTGAACCAATATGATTGGCAACCCTGACATCATTCCCTAAGCGAATAGCAGCCCAATATCTCACCGCAGCATTGGGATTATCTAAGGCTGCGAGCCAAGGGTCTAGCTCTAATTCTCCGATGGCAATATTGCGGATTAGAGAAACGGGGATACTGTCTTGCCTCATGATAGCGTAAATGGACTTGTCATAATCCTTTTCCCATCTTCGAAGGATGGTCTCCGGAATCAGGCCCGTATCCTTTGTTCGATCAGACCACTCCCCATGTGCTGCTCGCATCTCTTCCAACTGCGCGGCGTAGTTGGGATCTTCAGCCAGGTTGTTTAACTCCCAGGGGTCCGCTTCCAGGTCAAATAACTCCTCCGCAGGCTTAGAGCTCGCTACGATATGAGTTCCTGCTTGGGGCAAACTATTGTCCACCGCGGCCTGCCGAATGGCTTGCATAATCCCGCCTTTTTCCGGTGTGTTCATGTATTGGCAGAAAGGTTTATAAGGCTCATAGTGGCGTATATATTTATAGCGTTTTGAGCGAACAGCACGTTGCATATCGTAGCGTTCATCCATTCGATCCCTGCCCGCATAAGTATACGTTCTCTGTGGACTTAAATTCTCTCCAAGAAAGGCCCTTCCCTGCATATAGTTTGGTATCGGAATATTGGCAAGTTTAAGCAGAGTGGGGGGGAGGTCGATAAAACTCACCAGTTCATCCGTACTACTTCCTGCGGGTAGCGGTAGTAGATGTTGGTATTTCTTAGGTGCCTTGACGATCATTGGTACCAATAAGCCGGAATCGTACAGCCAACGTTTGTGGCGGGGAAGGCCTGCCCCATGATCGGAATAGAAGAAGATGATCGTGTTGTCCATTAATCCATCAGCTTCCAATTCGGCCAGTAAATCTCCCACTTGCTGATCCATGGCAGTAATAATGTTGTAATATCTACTCCATAATTCTCGCACAGTATCCGTATCTGGGTAATACGGAGGGAGCGGGACTTCACCTGGGGCCTTCAAGAGTTGAGGATCCACTTCGGCAATGGCTTGCTTATAGCGGTTAGCGTCATTGACCCTACTTTCATGTGATGTGCCAAAGTTGAAAATGGAGAAAAAAGGTTTGGTGGTATCTGGTCGGTTACGCCAGTGCCCATCTCGATTACATTCATCCCAGCAGGCCTTATTGTCAATGGCCATATTGTAATCGGTTTTGCTATTGTTGGTGCAGAAATATCCAGCTTCGCGCAAGTGGTCAGGGTATAGCTGCACCGATTCAGGAAGTTGACCCTGGCAACGCATATATTGTGTCCCTTGACTAGAAGCGTACATGCCTGTGATGATGCTAGAGCGCGCCACGGCGCACACGGGCGCAGAGGCTATAGCGTTGGTGTAGGTGACGCCCTCCTCGGCGAGGCGGTCGAGATTTGGTGTATGAGCAAACGAATCTCCATATGCCCCAAGGTTAGGGCTGATGTCCTCACAAGTGATCCAGAGAATATTCGGGGGTGGGAGCTCTTCTATAGGCCCTTGACAGTTAAGCCAGCAAAAAGCAGAGAAGAGCCAGAAAAGGTGTTTGTATTGCATTTATGATTGGATTTCGTGGTCGTTTCATTGGTCGAAAGTCACTTATTCTTTTGCAAAATCATCAGCCAATTCCTCGATTTTTTCAGCAGATAAAAGGCTTCCGCTATGAACTAGTATTTGATATTTAAACTCAACGGATTGGCCAGCTTCCAGGGAAAAATTCAAGGATTCTTTCCCTTTGGAAAAAACGGCCTGTCCCAATGGGTTGGCTGCAAATAACCCATAGTCACGGGCATGCCAATAGGTCGGGTAACCTGGATTGTCAGGATGATCCAGTATTACGAGGGAGGACTCCTCTTCTGCTACCTGTCCATGAAGCTTCATCCATCGGGCTCTCGTTCCCCATACTCCGCGGCCCGTTTGCCCGGTGCTACTTAGATAGTTGCCATTCACGCCTTCATTGTCAATGACTTTAGCAGCCTTGGGGACCCCGGCCTCACCGGCTAGAAGTAGGGGCTTCTCCGAAGGGAATTCAAGCGCTCGGTTGACTCGTATACCAAACATGCCCTCCTTATTGTCTTGAAAGGAAACACTCGTGTCTCTAGCAGTAAGTTGGGTTACTCTTTCAATTACTCGAATCTCATCTTGCACAGAAAAACGAAAGCTTGTCCGCTCATCTAAAAGAACTTTGCCGTACAGATCTTCCCATTGCATCGTTACCGTGAGTGTTGCTTGGTCCTGTTTTTGCTCAATACTTGCTATACCTTTATGGATAATTCGGCCATAGCGGTGTTTTCTTTCTGGTGGGACTTTACCTTTATTGTTCCAAAAATCAAGGCCATTGACCTTACCATAGTTAAGCCAATGTCCTACTTGATGAGGATGATCCACGCGTTCGCCCGGCTGGGGATCTATTGGGAACCCGCGAGTAAGTGATACTCCTTTATCCGTTAGAATAGGATATAGTATAGGTTTGGCAATATCATCTGGATATCTATAGGCAGTGAAAAGCTGCCCATCAATGGATACCTCTACCTTTTGTTCCTCTGGAACGAATTGAAGTTGGATGCTGGAAGGCAAATCGGTTGATAATGTGGCTGGCCGGATTTTGCTTTGGCAAGCTGATAGTGATAAACAAAGGGCAATAGCACTGCCCCATCCGACAAGATGTACAGCAAAGCTGCCAACTGCTGGTTTCTCTGGAAGATATGACATAACTTGTTTAATAGCCTTATTGGTCGGCTATAGTTGTAATTCGTTTTGTTGTTGGTTGCTGATCAGTGTAAATCTGAGCAGCTCTTCTAAAGTTAATAAGAATATATGGCCTGAGGAAGTAAAGCGAAGAGTAAGCTTATTTTGTGTACAAATTGTGGTTTGGACCGATATGCTATTTTCACGCGCCTATTATTTGTACTAGCCTTCCGATAACCGTGCTAAATTGAAGTTCTTCTTCCTCCGCCAAATCAGGATTTCCGCTACGGCTAAATTGAAAACCCAACTGACCCAAGCCACGATCGTATACTGAAGTTCTGGATCTAGATACCACCAATTGCTGATGCCGAATTGCAGTATCCGCAAACTAATGGCAGACAGTGTTAGCGCATAGGAGCGAATCATATAGGCACCATGTCTTCCAAATTGCTTATGCCTGGCCGTTTGATAGGCCTGCCAAGTGAACCACCACCATAGCATAGAGAGTAAAATAAAACTGATCCTGGCAGTCCAATCTCCGTTGGAATAACACGACATTACTAAAGCAGCGGGGCCGCTGACAAATAGAATAATGAAGACATAGCCTTGACCTAAGAAGCGATGAAGACGAGGCCATTTGCGAAGGAAAGCGGCGGAGAATTGTACCACCCCTACAATAAGTACATAGAGACTGGTGAAAATATGGAGATGGAAGGCCCAACGGTAATGACCGAGATGAATGATATGTTGCTTTGTGAGCAGGAAGTCGATGTCCAAGGCTCCTCCACTGTAGGGGAGAATGATCATCAGCATTAAGTAGAAGGAGAACAATACGAAGATCGCGAAGAGGCTGGCCTTTAAAGTATTATGGAACAGCATTTTTCAATGGGTTTGAGGTTGGTGTCGGTTGGATGAGCGTTTCTGCTTTAATTCCACCTATTGTAATAACTGGGTTTCATGTAATCTTATTCTATCAGCCTGATAGAATTCACCTTTATCCTTCAGTCTTTGCTGCTGAAGGTCGCCGGTAGGTTCTGTTCCTGTAAAAATTACAAACGTTTGCGTATTAATTGAGTTGGCCTGCCTATGGGATTGTAAAGGGTAAACGCTATTATTGAGATAGAAAAATCAACTATATCCTCTTATGAAAAGATCAACACAAAGTCCCCTATTGATCCTAAGTGATACAAATTCGGCCTCAGGGATCTATCAGGATGTTAGAAGAGAAGAAGCGGATTGGGAATTCCTGAATTTTCAAGCAAGAAGGCTTAAGAAGGGAGAGCATTGGACCCACGATACGGGTGATAATGAATATGCAATCGTGCTCTTGAGCGGGAATTTTACCGTAGAATCTAGTAAAGGTGCCTGGAAGACCGAGAATGGCCGAAAAGATGTTTTCAGCGGAATAGCTCATACCCTCTATCTTTCCCGGCATACTAAATTTACCTTAACGGCTAACAGCGAAGTACTTGATATTGGAGTAGGCTGGTGCGAAACGGATGAAGACCATCCGCCTTATTTTAAACGGCCAGAAGAATGTGCTATTGAGCTCCGTGGAGGAGACAATGCCAATCGACAGATCAATAGCTTACTGCAGCCTGGGTTTGATTGCCATCGACTGGTTGTGGTGGAAGTGTATACCCCTTCGGGGAACTGGAGCTCCTTCCCCGCCCATAAGCACGATGAGCGGATTCTAGATGAAGATGGGAATGTTTTAGAAGCTCGCCTAGAAGAGATATACTTCTATAAAATTGATAAACCACAGGGATACGCTATTCAACAAGTATATACTGGAGATCGAAGTTTGGATGAAATGGTCAGGCCCAAAAATGATGATCTAGTTTTGGTCCCCAAAGGATATCATCCCGTAGTTGCAGGGCATGGTTATAATGTGTATTACTTAAACTTTCTGACCGGTAGTGATCAATCTTTAGCAAATACGGATGATCCGGATCACAAATGGATCTACGGCACCTGGAAGGGGCAAGACCCTCGCCTGCCGTTGGTGACAGCTGACATGAATCAGTCCAGTTAAAAGCACGGGATTATGAAAAATGATCGACCATTTGATGTCATTACCTTCGGGCGCTCTTCTATCGATTTGTACTCTAATGATCTAGGTGCCGCCTTTGAGGAGATCAGTGCTTTTGGGGCTTTTGTCGGCGGATCCTCCACGAATATTGCCGTAGGAAGCTGCCGTCTGGGCTTGAAAACCGCCTTGCTGACAGCAGTTGGTGCAGATAAGGTTGGGGATTTTATCAAGAACTTCCTGGAGAAGGAAGGAATTGAAACTAAGTACATTCCTACAATCGTGGGAACCCGTAGTTCTGCTGTTGTTTTGGGTATTGAACCACCGGATCGTTTTCCGCTGGTTTTCTATCGGGATAATGCTGCCGATCTACAGATAGACATTGATCATGTCAAGGCGATCCCCTTAGACCAATTCAAGGCGATTGTCCTTTCAGGAAATGCCTTAAGCAAAAATCCGAGCCAAACGGCAACTTTCTATGCCGCGGAAGAGGCGCTGCAAAAAGGGACACAGATTTTTCTAGATTTAGATTTTCGGGCGGATCAGTGGTACGATACTCGAGCCTATGGCGTGATGGTTCGGGCGCTTCTGCCAAAGGTAGAGATCGCGATTGGCACGGAAGAGGAGATCTTAGCTGCCAGTTTGCAGGATAGTAGCCAGATTACCATTACTCACCAGCAAGTATCTGCTCCAGAAATTAGTGGTGATATTGATACGGCCATCCAGAAGATTCTGAATTTGGGGGTAAAGGTGTTGATTGTGAAACGAGGGGCCGAGGGAGCCTCAATCTTTGAAGCCGGTAAGGAAGAGGTAAAGGTACCTGGATTTCCAGTGGAGATCTTGAATATTCTCGGGGCAGGAGATGCTTTTGCGGCGGGATTTCTATATGGATGTCTGCAAGGCTGGGACCTATATAAAGCAGTAAGAATGGGAAATGCCTGTGGAGCAATTCTAGTGACTCAGCATGGATGTGCTAACTTTATGCCAAGCCAGGCTGAAGCCCTGGCTTTTGCCAATAGTCAAGGAGGTCTGTAAAGTGGTAAATCCATTTCAAACTTAAAATAGTACATAGACAATAGCTAGCAACAACTATGGAAAGGTTAAACAACTATATCAATGGGAGCTGGGTGAAAAGCCAAGGCAGCACCTATATAAACGTCGACAATCCTGCTACCTTAGAAGTACTGGCGGAGGTGCCGAGTGGTGGTAAAGAGGATGTAGCTGTAGCAGTGGAAGCTGCTGCAAAGGCTTTTCCTGCATGGAGAAATACCCCAGCTCATCAAAGAATCCAGTATCTCTTTAAATTGAAGATGCTATTGGAGGAAGCTAGGGAGGATATCGCCAAGACTATAACTCTAGAATGTGGGAAAACCTATGGGGAATCCCAGGGAGAGATGCAACGAGCCATCGAAAACGTAGAAATGGCTTGCGGTATTCCAGCACTGATGCAAGGTCAATTTTCCGAAGATATTGCCAAAGGGATTGATGAATTTATGATCCGGCAACCGCTGGGTGTTTGCGCTTGTATCGCTCCGTTCAACTTCCCGGGTATGATCCCTTTCTGGTTCTTACCTTATGCCATTGCCTGCGGGAATACGTTTATCGTAAAGCCCTCCGAAAAGGTGCCTTTGACCATGCAAAAGGTTTTTCAACTCATTGATCAGTTAGAGCTCCCCAAAGGAGTGATCAATATGGTCCATGGTGCGAAAGAAAGTGTCGATACTTTGCTAGAACATCCCGAAGTGAAAGCTATTAGCTTTGTGGGCTCTACGTCCATTGCGCGCTATGTTTACGCGAAGGCGGCCCAGCACGGGAAGCGCGTACAAGCACAAGGTGGAGCCAAAAACCCGATTATCATCCTCCCCGATGCGGAGCTGGATACTACTGCTCAAATCGTGGCAGATAGCGTCTATGGCTGTGCTGGCCAACGGTGCTTAGCCGCTTCCATGGTTGTAACAATCGGCGAACATCGCCCCATCACGGAGAAGATCATGGAACTCACCGAAAGCAGAGTCACCGGCTTTGGACTAGCTGATGGCGTGGCAATGGGCCCCGTCATCACTCCAGAAAGCAAAAGCCGAATCCATGCCCTGATCGATGAGGGCGTTGCTGAAGGGGCGCGGCTAGTATTGGATGGCCGGAACCCCAAGATAGCGGGATATGAAGGTGGCAATTTTATTGCTCCCACTATTCTTGAGGATGTGCCTTTAGGGGGGAAGATTGCTAGCACCGAAATCTTTGGGCCAGTTATGAGTTTGATACATCTGGATAGTATCGATCAAGCCATTGAACTGGTAAATAGTGGCAACTATGGAAATATGGCTTGCCTGTTCACCTCCAGCGGTTCAGCGGCGCGGCAGTTTCGTCACGACGCATGGGCGGGTAATATTGGGATCAATATTGGGGTAGCAGCCCCCATGGCCGAATTCCCTTTTTCCGGCTGGAAGGATAGTTTCTTTGGGGATCTGCATGGACAAGGACGGCATGCCGTTGAGTTCTTTACCCAAACGAAAGTAGTCGTAGAGCGATGGTTTAAGACCTGGGAACGAAAATTCTGAGGGGTCCGCTGATCGGAATAAATAGCCTAGGGGATTAGGCATACGCTAAGCATAAAACGAAAACCAACAACAAGATGGAACAATTAAAGGTCGGCATTATTGGCCTCGGCCGTATAGGTAAGATTCACGCCAAGAATTTAGTAGCCTTAGCGGATGTAGAAGTGGTAATGGCTTCGGATCCAGATCCCGCCGCCCGCGCTTTTGCAGCGCAACTTGGGGTTGTCCAAGTGTCAGCAGACTTCGATCAAATCTTTTCACATCCTGAAATCAAGGCAGTCATCATCTGTTCCCCAACGGATACCCATTTCGAATGTATAGAAAAAGCGGCTGCGGCAGGACAGCATATCTTTTGCGAGAAGCCGCTTGATATGACCGTAGAGGCTATCGAAAAAATCGTTGAGATCGTCACGCAAGCACAAGTAAAGTTGCAAGTGGGTTTCAATCGTCGGTTTGATGTGCATTTTGCTCGCATTCGATCCTTGGTGGAGGCTGGTGCTGTGGGAGATACACACATCTTAAAGATTAGCAGTCGTGATCCAGGACCGCCACCTATCTCCTATATTGAGCGCTCAGGAGGGCTATTTCTCGACATGACCATCCACGATTTTGATATGGCGCGTTTCATCGTGGGGAGTGAGGTCAAGGAAGTATTTGCCATTGGGCGTGTCAGAGTAGATCCAGCTATTGGTGAGGCAGGAGATGTGGATACGGCCATTGTTAATTTGACTTTCGAAAATGGAACGATTGCGACGATCGACAATAGCCGGAAAGCGACCTACGGTTACGACCAGCGGCTAGAGGTCTTTGGCTCTAAAGGCATGGCGCATATCGGTAATCAACAAGCAGATTCACATACGGTCTACAATGCCGAAGGTATACATCAGCCCGTCTTGCTAGATTTTTTCTTGGAAAGGTATGAACAGGCTTATCGAAGCGAGATGCAAGATTTTGTCGCTGCCATTCGCGGTGGAAAACCAGTGCCTGTGGATGCCCATGATGCCCTGATGGCCACCAAAATCGGTATGGCTGCTTGGCAGTCTGTTCGAGAAAACCGTCCAGTGGCTCTGAGTGAGATGTAAGAACACGCGCCTATATCGACAATCTAAAAGCCAAGTTTATGCTACAGTTCCTCAGCTTTCTTCTATTTACCGGCTTTGTGGCTTTCTATGCCACCTGGCAGTTGCGAAAGGATAAGCTCAATACCCAAGATGGTTATTTTCTTGGTGGGCGGAGTTTGACGGGTATTGTCATCGCCGGGTCTATGCTCCTCACCAATATTTCAACGGAGCATTTGATTGGTATGAATGGTTCTTCGTACAAAAACGGAGCGATCATTATTGCCTGGGAGGTGACTTCAGCGCTGGCTTTGGTGGCAGCGGCTATGTACTTCATGCCCCGTTACCTTAAGATGGGCCTGACCACCATTCCAGAATTCCTGGAAAAGCGGTTTGATGGCTTGACCAGGACCTTGATCGCATTACTCCTGATTATCTCCTTCGTTTCCACTTTGCTTCCTATCGTACTCTACACCGGTGCGATTAATATTGAAAGCATTTTTGAGATATCTGATCTTCTGAATGTGTCAAAACAGGAAGGACTTTGGATTACGGTCTTGGTAGTAGGAATCCTCGGAGGAATATATGCCATTTTTGGCGGGTTGAAAATGGTGGCGTATACAGATACCATCAATGGTTTTGGCTTGTTAATCGCTGGATTGCTGGTTCCTTTGCTAGCCTTGATTGATATCGGTGGAGGTAGTGTATGGGAAGGCTTGAGCAAGGTATTTGCCAACAGTCCGGAGAAGTTTAATGTAGTGAGCCGAGAAGCTTCGGTGGGACCAGGGGCGCGGGAGGCTATTCTGCCTTTCAGCGTGCTATTCACCGGCTTGATCATTAACCAACTGTATTTCTGGACGATGCACCAGTCCATTATCCAAAGGGCTTTAGGGGCGGTAAGTCTTAAGGAAGCCCAGAAGGGACTGTTGTTTACAGGGGTGTTGAAAATTTTGATTCCACTGGTAATTGTACTCCCGGGGATCATCGCCTTCTACTACTTCGGAGACACCTATTATGAAGATCAAGATGTAGTCTATCCCTTGCTATTGAAGAAAGTCCTACCCCTGTGGTTAACCGGTTTCTTTGTAGCGGTTGTAATGGGGGCGGTCTTGAGTACCTTTAACAGTGCCTTGAATAGTGCAGCTACCATCTTCAGTTTAGGCATATATCAACGCTACGTAAATCCGCAAGCAAGTGAGTTGCGGCTAGTAACGATAGGCAAAAGTGTATCAACTATACTAGCTGTCTTTGCCATAGCTGTGGCGCCATTCGTTGGGAATGCGCCGGAGGGCTTGTACCAATTATTGCAGCAATTGAATGGCATATTCTTCATACCAATGGCTACTGTGATCTTGGCCGGCTTTTTCTTCCCAAAAGTATCTGCAATTGGGGCCAAGGCGGGACTCATTTTTGGTTTGGTATTCTATGTAGTCGTGTATTTTGGACTGGCAGTGGATCTGCACTTTGTGCACGTCTGGGGGATTGAATTTGTGTTGAATGTGGCCGTGATGCACCTCGTATCCATGTACTATCCAAGAAAGAATCCATTCGTGATTGAAGATGCTGGAGTGCTTAACCTAGAGCAATGGAAGTATGCCAAAGGACTAAGTATCACCTTGGTAGTAATCACACTGATTATCTATATTTTGTTGGGCAACGTTTAAGCCCGTACACATCAGGAAAAAGGCTGACTTCACAACACAAATAGGTCAAAGAACCACTAAAACCTTCTTTGCCATTTTTGTGGGCAGCGTTTTAGATGAAAGGACAGCGACCAAAGGAAGCTTGACTTTCAGGGAAAAGGCTGACTTCACAACACGAATAGGTCAAAGAACCACTAAAAGATACCTAATGGCAACAAAAAAACTAACCGTTGCACAAGCGACTATCGCTTTTCTAGAACAGCAATACGTAGAGCGTGATGGACATGCGCAGGCCTTCTTTGCTGGGTGCTTTGGCATTTTTGGCCACGGTAATGTCGCAGGCTTGGGGCAAGCTTTACAGCAGTATCCTTCCTTTCCTTATTATCAGGCTAGAAATGAACAGTCGATGGTGCATACGGCTGCTGCTTTCGCAAAAGTGAAGAATCGACTGTCAACTTTTGCTTGTACTTCCTCTATTGGGCCAGGGGCGACCAATATGGTGACAGGAGCAGCCCTGGCTACCATTAATCGCTTGCCGGTTCTTTTGCTACCTGGGGATATATTCTCTAGGCGGAATGTGGCTCCGGTCTTGCAACAGCTGGAATCCGCTATATCCCAAGATATTTCTGTTAATGACTGTTTCAAACCGGTCTCGAAATACTGGGATCGCATTAACCGGGCCGAACAATTGATCACTTCTCTACCAGAGGCGATGCGTGTATTGACTTCACAAGCAGAGACGGGGACTGTCACCTTGGCCATGCCCCAGGATGTCCAGGCAGAGGCTTTTGAATATCCCGCCGCCCTCTTCGAGAAGCGCGTCTGGCACATTGCCCGCCCCCGACCAGATCGAAGCTTGATCCAAAAGGCTGCGGCTTGGATTCGCCAATCGAAGCGTCCGCTGATCTTGGCCGGCGGCGGCGTGATCTATAGTGAAGCAACCGAAATACTAAAGAAGATTGTTAACCGCACCGGAATACCCGTTGCAGAAACCTTTGCTGGAAAAGGATCCTTGCGTTATGATGAGCCGGAAAACCTAGGGGCTTGCGGCGTGACCGGGACGCCAGGTGCTATCGCCGCAGCCAAGGAAGCGGATGTAATTATTGGAATTGGAACTCGATACAGTGATTTCACTACCTCTTCTAAGACGGCCTTCCAACACTCAGATGTCAAGTTCATCAATATCAATATAGCTGAGTTTGATGCCTACAAACACGCAGCACTGCCCATCGTCGCAGATGCCAAGGTGGCCCTAGAAGAATTGGATATGCTCTTAGGAGATTACAAAGTAGAATCGGACTATCGTACTCAAAACCGCAACTACAACACATCTTGGGATCAAAAAGTAAGTGAAATTTATTCCTTAGGCCATCAGCCGCTTAGCCAGGGTGAGGTGATTGGGGCCGTAAATGAGGGATCTGATCCGAGAGACATCATGGTTTGTGCGGCAGGTAGCATGCCGGGCGATTTGCACAAATGCTGGCGCACTAGAGACCCCAAAGGATTTCATCTAGAGTATGGCTATTCTTGCATGGGATATGAGATTGCAGGAGGATTAGGGATTAAAATGGCCGCTCCGGACCGCGAGGTGTATGTGATGGTGGGCGATGGTAGCTATTTAATGTTGGCACAGGAGATCATCACTTCTATTCAAGAAAATATAAAACTAATCATAGTCCTGCTTAATAATCACGGTTTTGCTAGCATTGGTGGGCTTTCTCGCTCCTTGGGAACGGAAGGCTTTGGCACCCGCTATCTATACCGTGACCAAGATAAAGACTATTTGAGCGGTGATGAGATTCCGCTAGCCACCGCAAAACAGCGATACCTCCCCGTGGATTTGGCTGCTAATGCTGAGAGCCTTGGGGCCACGGTACTCCGGGCAACCGATATCAATAGCTTGAACCAAGCCTTGGAGGCGGCGCGAAAGACGGATAAGACCACTGTGGTATATGTGGAGACAGATCGTTATCAGGGAATTGAAGGTTATAGTTGGTGGGAAGTGCCCGTTTCTGAAGTATCAACTAAGGAAAGCGTGCAAGCAGCTTTTGAGACCTATGAAAAAGAGAAAAAAGCCCAACGCGATTATGTGAAGCCCCCCTACTCCGGTGAGGATTGGGAAGACTAGGCAAGAGCCCTTAGATAGGACGTTTTAATATATAGAGGTATCATGCAAAAAGATAATGTAAGACTGGGGATAGCCCCGATCGGCTGGACCAACGATGATCTTCCTGAATTGGGCGGGGAGATTCCTTTTGAACAATGTGTTAGTGAAATGGCATTGGCCGGCTTTGCGGGTTGTGAAGTGGGCAATAAGTATCCTCGGGATACCGATGTACTCAAAAGAGCCTTGGATCTCAGGGGACTGCAGATCTGCAATCAGTGGTTTAGCTATGAACTGACGACGAAATCCCTAGAAGAAAACCGGAAAGCCTTTGAGCAACTGTTAGATTTCCTCGAGGCGATGGGGGCAAACATCATCGGTGGGGGAGAGGTAG
>CAJXPD010000086.1 GCA_913057785.1 uncultured Lewinella sp.
CATCCCCGCCGCTCCAGGCGTCGATCCAGAGATATCGCCAAGGATCTGGGAAGTTGGGATTCCAGGGGCGGGCATGGCCGTAGGCAGTGGCATCGTCTTGCGTTCCACCGAAGATGCGATAGGGCTCCTCCTGATCCAAGGTGATGGTGTAGAATTCGCCGGCCGGAATATTGTTGTGGTGAAGCCAGGTTTTGCCACGATCATAGCTCACATACAATCCACCATCATTTCCCAAGATGAGATGTTCCGGGTTTATGGGGTTAATCCATAGTTCGCAATGATCTAGGTGCAAGGTCTGTGCGATGTTGGGATTGAGGTGTGTCACTTCTCCAGCGACGAGTTCAAAGTTTTTGCCTCCATCGGCGCTATGGGCCATTCGGACTCCCAAGGCATAAATCTCTTCATCATCTTGTGGATTCACATAGATATCCGTAAAATACCAGCCAATCCCCGGGAAGATCAGCAGATCATCATCGTGCGTTTTGCGCCAACTCTCCCCCGCATTAACCGTCTTATAAACTTGGGCTGATCTTCGATTATTTAGATTTAGATTATCCATCAAGGCATAGACCTTTTGTGGATTGGTGTAAGAAACTGCTAATCCAGTACGGCCCTTTTTAGGCCCCTCGGGCATCCCTTTATCTAATACTTCCCAGGTCTCTCCGCCATCTTTACTTCCGTAAATAGCGGTCTTTGGACCACTCAGATCAGGATGATGCTCCCACATCGAAACGTAGACATAGTTGGGGTCGGAGGGTGCGATCACCACATCATTAGCTCCCGTATTCTCATCGAGATACAATACATGTTCCCAAGTCTTCCCACCATTCTGCGTCCGATATAGGCCCCTGTTTTTATTGGTCGACCAGAAATGCCCAAGCACGGCCACGAAAGCGATATCTGGATTGGTGGGGTGAACGGCGATTTCACCGATGTGCCAAGCATCTTTGAGTCCCAAATGTTGCCAGGATTCGCCACCATCACTGGAGCGATATACACCGACTCCAGGCATGGTGAAGTTGCGCGCCTTCTTGAGACTTTCCCCAGTACCGACATAGATTACGTCCGGATTAGAAGGAGCTATGGCTATATCCCCGATTCCCAAGGCTGCCTGATCCTCAAAGATGGGTTTCCAGCTTAGGCCATTATTGGTTGTTTTCCAAAGGTTGCCGGAGCCGAAGGCAGCATACATGGTTCCGGGACGACTGGGGTGGGCTTGTACGGCCTCTACCCGGCCAGAGTTGGTCACCGGCCCCAGGAGTTGCCATTCGGGGTGGAAGGTGGTGTTTTCCTTGAGCGCTTGGTATTGTTGAAAGGATTGGAGCAGGGGAGAACTTGGAGTTTGATTGAAAACGATGGTGGCAACACAAATGGTGCCGAGGAGTAGCAGGAGTCTTTTCATGGTCTATTTTTCAGATGCTATGAAAATAGTAAATCTAGTCGGATAATAAGGAGAAAGAGTCTTTTCTAGCTCTCATGTCCCTGCTTTTCAATATTGCCAAAAATCACCCTCGCCCCCCTCCATTTGTCATTACCTACTTTCATTTTAATCATGATCTTGTTGTATAACAGCGACTTAGACTCTGTAGACAACACCTACCCGATTTCAAGTATAAGTTAATCCTTATGCTTTCTGCCTTGTCTAGTAATTCGAATCTCTCCTACAGACAACAACTGGTTTTACTTACTAAAACAATCGTGCCTATGTACCTATTTCATCCATTGCTGACGAAATATGAGGACCTGGATGGAGAATCCAGGGCTATCTTGAAATGTACCATCGACTGGTTTGAGGCGAAGGGGAAGGAGCGTTTAACTGCGGAGGATCGAAAAGCCGAGTGGTATGATGACTTTGTGACGTTCCTAGCAGAAAATCAAATATTTGCTCGACTCTACACGCCGTCTACGGTAGGTGGGGAGCGGTACAAATGGAATACGGCTCGCATTTCAGCCTTCTATGAGTTGTGTGGGTTTTACGGGCTTTCCTATTGGTATGCTGCCCAAGTCACTTCTTTAGGTTTAGGACCGATTTGGATGAGTAGAAATGAAGACTTGCGGAACCAGGCATTTGAATACTTGAAAGCGGGCGAACTATTTGCCTTTGCTTTATCCGAAAAAGAGCATGGGGCAGATATCTATTCTAGTGAAATGCGGCTGGTGAAGCAGTCTGATGGGACTTATTTAGCCAATGGCTCTAAGTACTATATTGGCAATGCGAATAAGGCCAGAATGATTTGCGTTTTTGGTGTTGAAGCCGAGAGCAAAGAGTATGTCTGGTTTGTGGTTGATGCAGCCCACCCCAGTTTTCATTTGGAAAAAAATGTGATTCATAATCAGGCCTATGTTGCGGCATTTGACCTTATAGATTATCCTATCACCCAGAAGGAAATCCTGCATTTGGGACGCCCCGCTTGGGATGCGGCTTTGAATACGGTCAACCTCAATAAGTATAACCTAGGTTGGGGGAGTATAGGGATCTGCACACATGCACTGTATGAAGCCATCAATCACGCCGCCAATCGCCGGCTATTCGATCATTATGTCACGGACTTTCCCCATATCCAACAGCTATTTCTGAAAGCCTGGACACGCTTGCTGGCTATGCGCCTATTCACCGATCGCAGTCTAGATTATCTCCGAGTTGCCTCCCTAGAAGATCGCCGGTATTTACTGTATAATGCTTTGGTGAAAATGAAGGTGACGCGAGAGGGAGAGCAGGTGATCAATGATCTTTGGGATGTGATCTCCGCAAAGGGGTTTGAGAAGGATACCTTCTTCAATATCGCCAGTCGAGATATTCGTGGGTTACCGAAACTGGAAGGAACGGTGCATGTGAATATGGCATTGGTGATGAAGTTTATTCCCAACTATTTCTTCAATTCTAAGACCTATCCATCCATTGCAAAACAGAAACAAGATATAGATGATGCCTTCGTTTTTGCCCAAGGCCCTGCCAAGGGATTGTCTCGGGTACAATTCCATGATTTTCGTGAGGCCTATCAGCTCTATGATAGCCTCAATGTGAAGCTGTTTTGGGAACAAATTCAGGTTTTTCAGGAATCCCTAATGATGGCCAGCCCGAATGCGGAACAGCAAAAGGATATCGATTTTCTATTGACGGCAGGAGAACTATTTACACTAATAGTTTATGGGCAACTCATTCTCGAACAAGCTCAACTCATGGATCTCAACCCAGTCATCGTGGATCAAATTTTCGAGTTGTTGATTGAGGATTTCTCCTGCTATGCCCTCGATTTTTACCACAAACCCAGTGCCACAGAAAAGCAATTGGAGTATGCCCAGAAAATGATCAAAAGGCCTCACTACTCGCCAGAAAGGCGTGAGCAGATCTGGCATGAGCAGGTCCTTCAATTGAAGGGCAGCTACGAAATGAGTCCAAGAGGCCAGAGATCGATGGCTACGGTCAGCGGATAAGCACCTAATTCGTTCATGTGTTCATTAAATAACCAGATATGACCTCCACCACAATAAAGAAAAAGAAAACGCCAACCACTCAAGTTTTTGACCAGATTGAAGCCTGTGTGGATGCGGTGATTGAAAAAGTAGGGACAGAGATTCGTCTAGGCATTCCCTTGGGGGCAGGCAAACCCAATCAGTTTGTCAATGCCCTCTATGAGAGAGCCAAGGCCAATCCAGAGATAAGACTTACCATTTATACCGCTCTCACACTCGAAAAACCAAAAGGGGAGAGCCTTTTAGAACAGCGATTTATGAGGCCTTTTGCAGAGCGGGTTTTTGAGGATTATCCAGATCTGAATTACGAGCACGATCGCACTAAAGGGCTTCTCCCTCCCAATGTAAAAGTGATCGAATTCTATTTCCCAGCTGGAAAATATATGCATGATCAGCAGGCACAACGCGATTATGTGAGTAGTAACTATACCCATATTGCGCGAGATCTCATCGATCAGAACATCAATGTAATTGCTCAGATGGTGGCCAAATCGAAGGATGGTAAACAGCTCAGCCTAAGCTGTAATCCTGATGTAACAGTTGATGTAATGGATGCGATCAGAGACCGTAATTGCGCCTTCGTTGCTCAGGTGAACAACAACCTGCCGTTTATGTACGGAGATGCGGTGGTACCGATCGAAACTTTCCATTATATGATCGATCATCCGCGGTACGACTTTAAGATTTTTGGTCCACCAAAAATGAGTATTCCCGATGTGGATTATATGATCGGCTTGCACGCCAGCACTTTGGTAAAAGATGGAGGAGAGTTGCAGATTGGAATCGGGAGTTTATCCGACGCCTTAATCTATGCACTATTGCTCCGTCAGTTGGAGAATCCTTTGTATCGAGAGTTGTTGGAAAGAACAGAAATCGATGGCAAGTTTGCGGAGATCATAGGGCGAAAAGGGAGCCGGAAAACCTTTGAAACAGGCCTTTTCGGTGCCTCCGAGATGTTTGTGGATGGATTCATGGAATTGATCAAAGAAGGAATTCTAAAACGGAAGGTATACGATGATGTAAGCATTCAGCGACTGCTCAATGAAGGTTTGATTAGGGAGGATGAAATTGATATTGATGCACTTTATCATTTGTTGAGGAGAGGGGCTATCCATCCAGTCTTGCGATCTTCAGATTTCGATTACCTACAGTATTTCGGTATCCTCCGGGAAGAATTAAGCTATAAAGATGGGTATATCCATTTCCCCGATGGTACCAAGGTTGAGGCTAATCTTAATGATGATCATGCGCATGAAGCGTTGATCCAGAAAGGATTGGGGTATGCCTTGAAAAATGGAGCGATCGTTCACGGTGGCTTCTTTTTAGGCTCCAATGCCTTTTACGATTGGTTGCGACAACTACCGGAAGAAGAACGTAAGCTGATCCATATGAAGAGCGTGAGGGCTATCAATCAACTATATGGGCATGAGGAATTGGATCGGTTACATCGTAAGGATGCTCGATTTTTCAATACTTGCTTTATCATGACCTTGTTAGGAGCTGCCGCTTCGGATGCTTTAGAAGACGGGCGGGTAGTCAGTGGGGTAGGAGGGCAGTACAATTTTGTGGAAATGGCGCATGCACTTCCCGACGGACATTCGGTATTGCAGTTGCGTTCCACGAGGAAAAGCAAGGGGAAGTTGAAGAGCAATATTGTTTGGCAGTACGGCCATGTTACGATTCCCCGGCACCTTCGAGATATTGTGATTACGGAATATGGAATAGCGGATGTACGTGGGAAGACCGATGAAGAGGTAATCAAGGCTTTGGTACAGATAGCAGACTCCCGCTTTCAGCCCGAACTAATTCGACAGGCTAAGGAGGCTGGTAAACTCTCTGAAGACTATCAAGTACCCAGCCAATTTGCCCGGAACTACCCTGAACGGTATGAGGGACTATTGACGAAGTATAAAGGGGATGGTTACTTTCCTCCTTTTCCTTTCGGCACGGACCTGACTGATGAGGAGCTTGTGCTGGGCAAGGCGCTTACTAAGCTCAAGGAGAAAACGGCTACCAAATCAGGATTAGTCACCGCTATTTTGAAGGCACTGTTTATGGGGAAACCGAGCCCTGAAGTAGAAAAGTTATTGGAAAGAATGCAACTGGATCGCACGCAAGGTGTAATGGAGTGGTTGTATCGGAAATTGTTGATTGCGGAGTTGAGGTGGCTCAAGTAACTGCTGTTCGGAGTTCGGGGTGAACAAGGTGCTTATTCGGAGTCTGAAACTCCGAATAGCTGTGGCTCCGTCCACCCCAAACTCCGAACAGCAGTGTTTAAAGACTAAGGAAGTTCTGTAGGGGCAGTTGATAGAGACGCTCTGTCAATTCAAGATAATCGAGATAAGCGTCATAGATTCGAAGTTCGATTTTCAATAGATCCAGTTGTTGTTCGAGGGCTTTTTCTTTTTGCTCCAAGGCCAGTAGCGGTGTGTCTGTGGCTCCTTGGATTAGTGCAGATGTGCGTTGATTTTGCTGATTACCTATCTCCTTCGTCAAAGCCAATTCTTTGGTCAATAGCAGTAGGCGTTGTTTGATTTTCTCCACTCTATGTTCATTCCATTCTTGTCGAGCAATGGCCTTTTTTTGAGCTGTTTCTTTTTCGATGGCCAAGGAAGCTACCTGCAGTTTACGCTTGTTGGAAAAAGGAAATTGAAAGGCGGCTGTAAGAGATATTTTCTCTTCAAAAGTGTTGTCGGTGGGCCCTCGGTATTCAATCTGGAAAAAATCGAAGATCTTTCTTCCTTCGGCTTTTTTGAGTGCTATTTCACTATCCAATAATTGCACATCCAATGCTCTTTCTTTTTGCTCAAAAACAAAGTTTTCTGCTGGATCCATTTGCTCAACCAATTCAATAATAGAGTTGGCGGTAATCATAGTAGACCAATCTATTTCTTGATCGTTTGTGGAGAGGATTTGTAACCATTCTTGATGCTGCAAAATGTCAACCCGTATTTGGGCGATGGCTTGTTGAGTAGATATCCATTCTTTGGGTAGATTCTGTCCTGCTTGGATTAGCTTAGTGTACACCTGTTCTTTATCTAGGAGGACGCTTAGTAGTTCTTCCTTGATGGCCAGCTTTTGGGTGAGTTCATACAGATTTAATACCGATTCATAAGCGTCTTCAATATAGTTCCAGTAAAAGGTACTTTGTTCTTCTAGCGCCTGTTCCTCTGAAAGCTGGAAAAGCTTCTTTTGCGCTTTGCGTACCCCCGCAGAACTTGGCATAAACCTAAATTGATATTGCTGTCGATCGGGATCAAATTCATCTGTTTGAGTACGAAAGTCAATTTGATCCATCCAGCTGGGTTTGAAGGAGATGTTTGTACCTATATCCGTTTCTAGATAGGGCGTAATACTATTTTTGAAAAAATCATCCAGACTAATCACGGATTGGCCCAGTCCTGTGTAGCAGATAGCCAGACAGCAACAAATGCTCAGTAAGTTTTTCATTAGGCTTATTAAACTTATTAAACAACTTCCACGTGTACTACAAAATTGAAGTGTGTTACTCAGCGCCGAGATCAACTATTGATTTTTTCCCATTCCGAGTGCTGGTTTCCCCCCCTTGCATTTGCAACTCCAGAATAGTTTTTTCCTTTTGCAAAAAGGCATTGTTTTTTGGAATGGTAATCAATAGCTCTCGACCATAGGTTTTCAGGTTAGGCATTTTCCGGAGGCGTTCGGGGATCTCCACGATCCTTGACCCCAAGCCTGTCACTGTCCCGAAATAGGCAATGCTCGGATCTTTTGTTGAACGGACTAGGAAAGAGTCATTCACGGCAACTTGTAACATCAAATCTTCCTGAATAAAACCCTTAACCAAGGAAGGATTGGGTTCATAAAATGAGATGAGGGTTTTGTAAGAGGGAATGTGTTCGGCTTCTTTGCAATAGATGGTACCAATAAGACCATCAGTGGGTGCCGTAAGTTGGAAATCGATGACTTTTTGATCCTCCTCAAAATCTTGCTCAGCTTTAAGTCGCTCTATCTCCGCAAAATAGGGGTTGTTGCCGATTTTTAATGCCGTTTCCAAGTTTTGAATCTCCTGATCAAAAGTAGCTGTTGCTAACCGCTTCGCTTCTTCCAATGATCTTAACCTTTCTGCAAAGGAAGAATTTTCGCTTTCTTTAGGATCGATGTTCGTCAAGCCTTCGTACAGCTTTGCATGCAATCTTTGCTCTTCCTGTACCTCCTGAATAGAAGCGTCGATTTCTGCTAGTTTCCGTTCTTTCTGAACCTCTACTAGCTTGATAGCCCCTCTTTTATCCTCACTCCAGTTTTTTGCTTTCGCCCGGAGCTCGGCAATTCTAAAGGGTTGATCGCTTAGCGTTTCTTTCGACTTGATCCGATATATGTCCAAAAGAGGGGCTCCTTGTTCCACTCGTTCCCCTGGACTGACATGAATTTTTCTGATGACCACAGGATAGTTGAAATTAATCTCTGTTTCCTTATTCTCTGCAAAACCATAAAAGGAAACGACCTCCTTTCCTAAGGAGCTTTGAAAGTGCCATATCAAAGCACCCACCACCAGCAAAGAAAGATAGAATATGTTGATATACTTCATGTTCAAATCTTTTCTATAGAGTAAAAGGTTCCTTGTTAAATCTCAATCGAAGGTCTTTTAAGCTCGGGAGTTGTTCCAATTCATGAGCGAACTCCTCCATTTCCTTGCCTCTTTTCATTCGTATTCGATAGCTTATCTCTTTTAAGACCTGACGCTTGGTTTCAGCAATAACCAACCCTTCTTCATTTTTTACTTTATCGGTTTTTTTGAGATTCAAGAATCGGACATTTTCCAACAACACAGTACTACAATAGGTTTTCAGTAGTTGATCTACCTGCAGATCAACCGCCGGATCATTAATGACTACCATCTTCAATATGCCGACTAACGGATCCTCCTGACCAAAAGGGGAGAAATGAAGGATGAAGGCGGCGCTACAAAAGCCAGCTGTACCAATAAAGGCTATGGTAAAACCAAAAACACCACATGCTATACCAATCGCTAAAGCCGCAAACATAAAGGCCATGTTTCGCGGATTATCAAGCTTAGTCCGAAACCGTATGATGGCCAAGGCTCCTAACATTCCAAGACCTCTAGCCAAAGAATCGCCAATGGCCTGCATGACCATGGCTGCTACGATGGAAATGAGTACCATGGACTGTAAAAACTGGAACGGCTTACGTGCGTCACGAGTGGTATATTCATAGGTTAGGGTAACCAATGAAGACAGGAAAAAAGTGCATAACACGGTGATCAAGATGCTAATAGCTGTAGGATTCTCCGTATTATGATGTGTCAATAAAAATTCAAACATAGCCCTATACTGTATGAAATAAACTACTAGGATCTGTTGGCAGCTAGTAGTTAGCTGTACAAAAGAGACTAATGTGAATTGTCGCCTTGTACTTATGCAAGCTAAGTCTAGAACGCCAAAAGCAGGTCCTGTAGCCCTATATTTTTTGTCTTTAACATTGCCTATGTACAGGACATCTCACTGCTCCCGTAACCCAAGTTGTGGTATGGGAGCAGTGATCTTTTGATGCTCCGGTAGAGGCTCCTAATCACTTTAGCAAAGTAACATTCTTAAACAATTCCAGAGCATTTATCTAAGGACGTTAAGCTTGAAATTACCCTGATGTTCGCCGAGTTGCACTTTAAGTAAGTATAAACCGGAAGGAATCAGATATGTTGTTAAAGGTAAAGTGACAGTATGTTTACCGGCGATCATTCGCTGACCGCTTATTGGAAAAGTAGTGATTTTTTGACCATTAATCGCATACATCTCGGCAACGACCGTACTGGTTTCCTCCAATTGAAAGGAGAGTGTCACTTGATCAGACGTGGGATTTGGATATAGCTTAAAATCAAACTGACTAAGTAAATCTTGCGTGTTGGTTGTACCTTTTTGTCGGAATACAGCTGTTAATGTATCTGGGGTATTTAAGACTAGAGTAGCCTTGCGATCGGTTCCCGTCGGACTAATCGAATTCCCCGCTTTACTTTCCCAATGACTAAATTCATACTCATCATCAAATTCGTCGAAAACCTTAGCCTTGATCTTGTTGGACATTCCCCCAAAGTACTCGCCATACCAAGGAAATTTTTCTATATCCAAGGTGTTGAGATCAATTTCACCAATCCCTGCTGGCTCAGTCATTAATGTCAAGCCATACTGCCCCTCCACATCTCCATGGCATTCCATGGCTTGCTGGTTTAGGAAAAGGCACCTGTCGTCAATATAGGATCGCAAGCGAGCAACATTGTCGCGCCATTCTCCCATGCTTCCTCCCCATCTGTTGATTTGACGTGGCATTTCATCTTCAATGACCGCAATCATTCGGTCGAGCAATTGATTCATGGTGTCACAAGAAAAAACGGTATTCATTAAATCGGCATACCTGGAATAGTACAACTGCTTAAAATCCGCGTTCTCCTCCAGCAGCTTTAAAAGGATTTTTTCATGCTTACCAACATTCCCTGTGATACCAGTCAAGCCAGAGGTGTCAGCTTCTTGTTGTTCGAAGTAGCTATAAATAGCTTGACAGTCTCCATCCCAGGCTGCACAGCAGGCCGGCTCTACGGAGATGACCTGTTGCAGAATGGGGTCATCGGCAGGGTAGGGGCTAGTTCCATTCTTTATGATCAGGCAGCTGTCTATCGGGAGGCTATTTCTTGGGTCAGCAAAATCATCGTACAATTCCTGGCAGATTTCATCCCAAGTGGAGCAACAGAAATTATCGGCATTGATCACCTGTATAAAAATGGAATCCGTGTCTGGATAAGGACTATTGTTACCTCCTAACCTAGAACAGTTCCTCAGCGTATCTACTGTGGCCGTGTCTACCTGACTAAAAAAGTCATCGATGGCTTCAGATATGGGGTAGATGTCGCATAAGGAAGCATCAGCTTTGGTATTAGGTATCCCCGTGTAATTGATGTAGTAGTCAAAAGTAGCATCCAGATCCCAGAGAATGTATCCCCACTTCTTGTGCTTACCGTCGGGGTTCAGCCCTCGCCACCAGCCGGTATTGTAATTAAGCCAATCGGAGGCCACCGTAGCCTGATTCATTAGAAAGTAATCGATCAGACTCGTCAGATTAATACTGTCTTCCGCGATTTTGTAGTTTTCCGGAAGACTCATATCATTCTCCAGGATGAAATCTCGCAATCTTGTCCAGTCTTCTAAGGCTTTTAAACCGCCATACTCGATTTCGGTAGTTTGCCAGGTCGATAGGTATTGTAGGTCATATTTATCTTGTTTATAGTATTCGTCTGTAAAGTCGTGATCCACTACCTTTTCCCGCATCCCATATACTCCCCAATATTTTCCATTCAAAAATAAGATCACCCGTTTTACCCCCCTCACATCAAGCTTTAATCCTCCTTCCTGGGCCAAGGTTTGTACAAATTCATCCCTGACATGAGCGCTACCATCGTGGTTGCCATCATTAATCGCAGGATAATTATCATCTCCGGAATTCCTAAACATGAACCGTTGGTATTCGTCGCGATCAGAATAATCAAATATAGGAGCTTGGACGGCTTTATTGTACCCCATTTCGTCTCTGGAAATCCAGTCTAAACTCCGATGATCCAGTTGCCAGGAATCTTGCCCATGCCGATTCAAACTTCCAAAAGATATGGCTTCCCGCTCCTTCTCAGTATTGAAGTATTCAATTGATCCGATTGGGATCAACTCTCCTGCTCCATTCGCTAACTCAATGACCTGGTCTGCTGCCACAGAAAAGACTGCCAAGCTGTAGGTTTCTCCGATGAAGTAGGTATTGAATATCATTTTGCCAGGAAGGACTAAAGGATCATTGCTGAATGCTCTGGCCTTTATAACCTGGGTATTAGAGACCGTCAATGGACCATTGTAGATTGTAGATTGCTGAGTAGGATTGGTCCCGTCCGTTGTATAGCGCAAAATAGAGTTGGGTTCGTTGTTTGTAATGGTCACGGTTTGGGGGCCATCATAGAAACCCGCTTCAAGGTTAATACTTGGAGCTAGGGTGTAATCATTTACTTTAGGCGCCTCATTATTGGAGGAACCAAAGCTGGGTTGGGTAGAGATGGCCCAATTGGCGGCACCATCAGTCAGCCTGCATCGGGAATGTTCCACTAGCGTAAGCGCTAAGGGATAAACTTCCAAGGTCGTGCCAGCCTTATCAGCGAGTAATACATAGTCTTTCCCACTTGTTTGAGAAAGTTTGAAGTTAGTATGATATTCGCCATTAACGACACGGTCTCTTCCAGAACATAGGAATACTAAGAACCCCTTTGCTGGTATGACCGTACCTTCAGGAACCTCCCATTTTTTGGGTTTACTTTCCTTGTCAGACAAGTGCCAACCACTGATATTGACTGGATTATCGCTGGTGTTATACAGTTCAATCCAATCTTCAGTTTTCCCAAAACTATCTCTAAATCCATTGAGATTAGAAGCGGAATATTCATTGATGACTACCTGAGCAGATAGAGTGGGTAGGCACATAGCCAATAAGGCTAGGAGTAAAAGTCTGGTTTTCATAGCTTTCAAGCTTTTTTGGAAATGCAGTTCGCATTTCGTTGATCTAAAATCACAATAGGTGTCAGTTCATTGTAGGACGACGCGAAACACACATCTGCGCCTTTCCTACTCCCTACACGATCAAAAATTGCTTTCCCCCTACAGGATATTGGATTTTATCACTGCTGTTCGGAGTTTGGGGTGGACAGGGCCACTGCTATTCGGAGTTTCAAACTCCGAACAGCAGTTTCAAACTCCGAACAGCAGTGGTTTTTTGTATTTTAGGCAGCTGAACCATATCCATATAATGCCTGATTCTACTCAAGACCTCAATAGCTCTTCCTTCATCTTTGATCCAGTGGCTGCACGCCGAATGCTGGTGATGACTACCTTGATCATCGCTGGAGAAACCGTTTTTCTACTACCATTCGTGGTGCCTCGAATCTTCCGCCCTACTTTATTAGATGTGTTTGGACTCAATAACTTACAGCTAGGAATTGCCTTTTCGGTTTATGGGGTGGTAGCGATGTTTGCCTACTTTTTGGGAGGCCCCTTGGCGGACCGTTTTTCGGCCAGGAGACTCATGTCCATCGCCTTGTTCACGACCTCGCTGGGAGGGATTCTTTTGGCCACCACGCCACCTTTGCAGGTCCTCATGTGGCTGTATGGATTTTGGGGGTTAACGACTATCCTCTTGTTCTGGGCAGCCTTGATTCGGGCAACTCGGGAATGGGGTGGCAACGCCAGTCAAGGCAAGGCTTACGGTATATTAGACGGAGGAAGAGGGTTAGTTGCGGCTATGTTAGCTTCAATATCTGTAGCTATTTTTGCATCCTTCTTGCCGGTAGATGCAGCAGAAGCAAGTTTAGAACAACGTACGCATGCGTTAACACAGATCATTTGGATTTTTACCGGTTTTGTAGTTTTTGCAGCTGTACTGGTATGGATCGTGGTACCAGAAGGGAAGGGAAAGGTAGAAACTAGTACGTCCAAACGTTTGAATTTATCTGGGGTGAAGGAAGTAATCCGTCTGCCATCCATTTGGTTGCAGGCCGTTATTGTGCTTTGTGCTTATGCAGGATACAAGGGGACTGATGATTTCTCATTGTATGCTTATGATGCCTTTGGGTATGATGATGTGGCAGCTGCCCGAGTAGGAACGGTATCCTATTGGGTCCGACCCTTTGCTGCTATTGCGGCAGGTATCTTGGGTGATCGAGTGGGAATTTCTAAGGTTGTCCTTTGGAGTTTTGTTATGTTGATCTTTGGTTGCATGGTGATTGCGCTCGGGGTAGTCCCTCCAGGTATCTATTGGTTACTGGTATTAACGGTAGCTGGGACTAGCTTGGGGATCTATGCCTTAAGAGGAATTTACTTCGCTTTATTTCAAGAAGCCAATATTCCGCTTGCGATCACCGGAAGTGCCGTAGGCTTGGTATCCGTATTAGGGTTTACTCCGGATATCTTCATGGGGCCGATTATGGGTTACCTGATCGATCGATCGCCAGGTGCTTTGGGGCATCAGCATGTGTTTGGGGTGATTGCTGGATTGGCCCTGGTGGGAGCAGTAGCTACTTTTGCTTTTAGGCGGCTAATGATCAGGGAAAAGCAGTTGGATGGATAATAGTTTACTACGCTATTCCCACCAGATTTCGCCAAATTTACCTCTAGAGAGATTTGCCATTCGTCCATTATTTCGATTTACTTGTCGATAGCATGATTGTTCCTATTCACCTTTTCATACTCCATGAGATCGTCTTGGCTAACATCATGGCTAGCATTTTTTTCTACTACCCCTGCTACTCGAGGTTTACTTTGTTAAGTTTTTGATTATTAAATGGTTAGGTTTTGTTGAATGTGTTTTTAGATGTGTCATTTGGACACTTTAATGGATGTGTTACTCCTTAGATTCGACTAAGTTCGAGCTTGCAGGCATGTCTGAGGAGAGCGTAATACTTTATCTATTGTTCCATGTTACCGTACACAGGGGATTTTTTAAAACGAGAATTATCATTAACTTCGGTATTGTTCACGCCTGTTATAAAACTTCATCAAACCCCTTAATAACCTCACTGCGTAAGTAAAGATTCAGTATAAAATGCAATTCAATTTGGCAATCCAAATTAGGTGTTTACCTATTGGGTTGTAACGCTTCTATTAATCCATAACTTAATAATTATGCGACAGAAACTCTTACTATGCTTATGTTGCTTAGGCCTAACACTAGGACTATCTGCCCAACAATCGGTTAAGGGTACCGTTACGGATACTGACGGGGAGCCACTGATTGGGGTAAACATTCTCATTGAGGGTACAACTACAGGAACCGTAACTGATTTCGACGGTAATTACACGGTCGACGTACCTAGTTCCGAGTCTGTACTTCGGTTTTCTTACACAGGATATGCTACGCTATCGGAGGTAGTAGGATCTCGTGGAACTATTGATGTGACGCTAACGGAAGACGTGGGGGTATTAGATGAGGTGGTGGTAACAGCACTTGGGTTTACCCAAAAAAGAGACGAGATGGGGGCAACCTCCTCTAACATCAATCCAGATGATGTTAGCCGCTCGGGAGAGGTAAACTTGATCAATGCCCTTGGTGCAAAGGCTTCCAATGTGCGGATCAATCGTTCGAACGGGGATCCTGGTGCGGGTAGTACCATCCGAATTCGAGGGGCTAACACGATTCAAGGAGATGGTAGCCCACTCATTATTGTAGATGGAGTACCCTTGAATAACTCCACTACCTATGGAGGTGGTAATAATATCACTGGTGGACGAACGGGAGGTATTTCTCAGCAATCTCGTTTGAATGACATCAACCCAAATGACATCGCATCTGTACAAGTGCTAAAAGGGGCATCTGCAGCAGCGCTTTGGGGTAGTCGCGCTGCCAATGGTGTAATTGTGATCACTACGAAAGACGGAAAGGCAGGCAAGCCAAAGATCAATTATCGAGCTTCCCTATCTTTTGACTGGGTGAATGATCGTATCCCCTTGCAATCGGAATGGGGACAAGGTCGGAATGGATCCTTTAGTGCTGGGACAGCGGAATCCTGGGGAGACTATATTCCAGATCGTCCCGGTGGACAAGATGCTTTTGATACTAGTGGCGAATACTTTGAGGCAGCTGACGGAACCCGTTATTATCCCATTACAGAAAAGCGTTCTACAGAGACTTTTGTAGACGAAAACTGGGATGAGGTTTTCCAAACTGGTGGCTTTCTTCAGCACGATCTTTCCATTAGTGGAGGAGGAGAAAAAGGTACTTACTTCTTCAGCATGGCAAGAATTGATCAGGAAGGAATTATTAGACAATCAGACTATGATCGTACTAATGTGCGGTTCAACAACAAATTGTTTCTTACAGACTGGTTGACGCTTTCTACGAAATCTGCTTATACAAATTCGAATTCAAACCGGATTCAGCAGAGTTCCAATACCGCGGGCTTAATGCTTGGCTTGGTGCGTACCTCGCCAGACTTCGATCAAACGGATTACATTGGTACTTATTATGATGACGATGGCGTACCAACGAATTTCCGTCACCGCTCTTACAGACGCCCGTTAGGAGATCGTCAGAACCCAACCTACAATAACCCATTATGGACCATTAATGAGCAGTTGGCTACCTCTGCAGTGGATCGTTTTACAGTGACACCTCAGCTTACGATCACGCCTAACAATTGGTTGCAGATTATCTTGCGTGGTAATGCGGATATCTCTAGTGACAAGCGGGTTTACTTCTTTCCCATTGGATCCGGTGGTGATCGAAACGTGGGTATTTTTGCGGAAGATATCATCGGCCGTCAGGAGTACAACTTTGACGGTATTGCGAAGGGTAACTTCAAACTTACCGATGCCATTGGTTTGACGGCTACCGTGGGTTGGAGTATCAATGACCGTAACTATCGCAGAAATTCTGGTCGGGTAACGGGTTTCTTGGTAAATGCTAGAAAAGAAACAACGTCCTTGAATACAGCCAACGAAAATACCAGCTTCGAAAACTTCAAGACGTTCAGAAGATCTAATCGTGGCTATGGTGTGTTGAACTTTGATTTGTTTGATGAGCTTTTTGTAAACTTCTCAGGTGGTCTAGAAGCTTCTTCGACCGTAAATGGTAGTTTCTTCTACCCAGCAGTTGATGTAGCTTGGAATTTCACCAATAGTGCAGTTAGCTCAGATATCTTATCCTTTGGTAAGTTGAGAGCTTCTTACGGTCAGGTAGGGGTACAGCCTGCTGCTCACCGTGCACAAACCCTTGCAGAGGGGGGCTTCTCTTACAGTACCTATAGTGATCCGCTTTCTATTGATTTGTTCGGTGGTGGATTCCGTTTGGATGATGACTTAGGTAATCCAAATCTTGAACCCGAAATCAAGACAGAATGGGAGATTGGAACAGACTTGCGTTTCTTTAGAGATCGCTTAGGATTCTCCATTACCTATTACAGCAATGAAATCGAAGGTATTCTTTTGAACACCTCTTTGACGCCTTCTTCTGGCTTTGATACACAGTACGGTAACTTCGGTTCTATGGAGAACCAAGGTGTAGAATTAGATCTAAACTACACTGCCATTACCAAGAAAGACCTTAGCCTAGACTTTACAGTTAACTGGGCGAGAAACCGCAATGAAGTAACCGCCCTAGCAGGTACGAATACCATTACCTTGGCTGGTGGTGGTGGATCGGTTTCCTCCAATGCAGTGGTAGGAGAGCAGCTAGGTGTACTCTTTGGTACGGGTTCTCAAACGGATGCCAATGGAGACTTCATTTTGGATGATAATGGATTCCCACAGTTGACTTCTTCTCCAATCGTTTTGGGTGATCCTAACCCAGACTGGAGAGGTGGTTTTGGATTCAACTTCCGCTGGAAGAATCTCGGTTTGAACGTATTACTTGAGCACTCTCAAGGTGGTGCTTTCTCTCCGAGAACGCTATGGGTACTTCGTCGTTTTGGTACTACTACTGAAACTTCTAGTCGAATTACTTTGGATCAAGCTCTTAAGAATTTTGATGGAGATCTAATTGCTGCTGGTACTACTGTCAGAGGTAATATCAGAGACTTTGGAGCCGGACCAGTACTACTAGATGAAACTTGGTATCGACATGGTATTGGTGGAGGATTTGGTGATAACCAAGCCTATAACTTCTCCATCAAGGATGCTACTTTCACCAAGTTGAGAGAGGTGACTTTGAGTTATACCTTCCAAGGAAAAGCCTTTAGAGATGCTACGCCATTCCAGTCTATTATTATCGCTGCAACTGGACGTAATATCCTTAATATCAATAATATCGACGGTATTGATCCTGAGACCAACCAGGGTGGTGTAGGAAATGCACTTGGACTAGACTATTTCACTAATCCACAGACGGCATCCTTCTTATTTTCTTTAGGTATTGAATTCTAATTAGACTCTAAAAGCGAAATTATCATGAGAAAATATATCAAGATATTATTTCTGGCTACCATGGCGGTCTTTACTTCCTGTGAAGAGTTGGTAGACGGTATTAACGATAATCCGAATGATATCCTTATATCAGATATCGATGCTCAGCTTTTCTTGACGGGAGCGATGCTGGCCAACGCGCAGGCACAAGGTGGTCACCTTAACCGGATCGCAGCCATGTATTCTGGTCAATTAGTAGGCTTTACCTCCCTGTACTCCAATATCTATGGATTCTCTCTCTCTACGGTAGAATCAAATGGGGTATGGAGTAGAATCTACGTTGGGGCTATTCCTAACCTGAGACACATCAGTGCGCAAGCACCTGAGGACTTGTTGTTGTCTGGAATCACTAAGGTAGTAGAAGCGCATGCGATTGGTACAGCTGCTTTACTATTTGGAGATGTTCCTTACACGGAAGTGAACAATCCTGAAATTGAAGACCCTAGTTTTGATGGGCAAGAATCCGTGATTACTGCTGCGATACAGTTATTGGACAAAGGTATTGCTGACCTGACTTCCGCTTCCAGCAGAAAATTTACGGAGGACATCTATTTCGAAGGAGATGCTGACAAGTGGGTAGCTGCTGCCAATACATTGAAAGCAAGATATTTGCTAAATCTTAGAGATTATGCGGGTGCTTATAATGCAGCTTTGAATGGTATCAATGATGGTGGTGGATCTATGAAGTATATCCCAAGAGGTAGTCCTGATATTGCGGAAGGAGATAAGAATCTGTTCTGGACCATCCTGGAAGGTTCTCGTGCTGGGGATATTGGCAATAAGAACAGTTACCTATTGCAAATCCTGGATGCTGGAAATGCTCTTTCTCGTAACAATGCCAAAACGGACGAAGCAGCACGACTGGCCTATTACTCGATCGATGAGACCTCTGGCAGTGCTAATCAAGGTGTCATTGAGCAATTTGAGCCACAAAACATGGTTTCTTTTGAAGAAAATCAGCTCATACTCGCGGAAACTGCGGCTAGAACTGCTGGTTTTGAAACCGCTTTGGACCACTTAAACGACCTTAGAGCCTGGCTAAATACTGGAGCCGGTGTGAATGCTAATTTCCAAGACTCCACTTATCTTTATGAAGCTTATGCCGCTGAAGATTTCGCTAGTGGGGGGATGGAGAATGCAGATGGCATTGCTAACACCGATGCCCTTTTGAGAGAAATCTTTGAAGAGCGCTATGTTTCTGGTTTTGGTATGTACATGCCTTTTAATGATGCCCGTCGTTTGCGTAAGTCTGATCCAGATTTGGCGGTGCCTTTCTTCATGGTGGACGGACCTGCTCCTCCATTTGCAGAAAGACTACCGTATTCCTTCGACGAGATCAACTCCAATGCGAACGCACCTTCTGATCCTGGTATCTTTGCGAAGACACCGATTAATCAGTAAAGCTCCAGAAGCTGGAGAGCTGTCGAATAAAGTGGCTTTCCAACTAGGAAATACGACTCCTTTTTAACTAGGAGATCATTAATCGTCCCGCACTTAGGCAGATGGCCAGGTGCGGGATGCTTTTTAAGGCAATACTCTGGCTGCTCCTCCTTCCTTCGTACTTGTTTTTTCCAGAGAAGACCTCATGGCACAACTAATATTTTATCAAAACACTTATCTTTAAATAACAGCCTGACGCAATATCCTATATCTTAAAAAGATAGGCTATGAACTCGATAACCTCCGCATAAAACATGAATAACCCTTTATCACCAATATATCAAGCGCATCAAGATCATGCCCTAATTCAGGGAGCGCTGCAGGGAGATAGGAATGCATTGGAGCAATTGATCAAACTGCATGAGCCCTTCATCTACAACGTAGCCTGGAAGTATACCAACGACCAAGACGAGGCTCGAGATTTAACGCAAGAGGTTTTAATCAAAGTGGTGACCAAGCTTTCTTCTTTTCAGGCAAAAAGCTCCTTCAGAACCTGGGTTTACCGAATCGTAGTCAATCAATTTCTCAAGACTAAAAGACGGCCGATGGAAGACCGCTGGGAAAATTTCGAAGATTTTGCCCACGAATTGAATGCTATTCCCAGCCCAGAACTGACCCTAGAAGAAGAGCAAGAACAAGTACTCCGCACCAAGACGGCTCGAAATCGATGTATGTCTGGTATGCTGATGTGTCTTACGAGAGAACAGCGACTCATTTATTTGCTAGGTGATGTCTTTAGTATCGATCATACCATTGGGGCTGAGATATTTGATGTTTCAAAGGATAACTTTCGAAAGAAATTATCTAGGACACGCAAGGAGTTTCATGCTTTCATGAATCAACAGTGTGGTCTAGTTAAAAAAGAAAATCCTTGTCGATGTTCCAAGAAGGCCAAAGCCATGGAGGCGGCTGGTAAGATGCGGACGGATGCCAAATTATTTGATCCTAAATACAGTGCGACAATTGCTAAGTTTGCCGAAAGTGTATCGGATGAGGTAGCAGATATTGTAGATAGAAAATACCTAGAATTCTTTCAAAATCACCCGACCAAGGAGGATTTTGGGGTGGATACGGTGGTAGAAGAGATTCTTAACGATAAAGATTTGCATAAATATTTCGAATAGTTTGTCACACTTGAGTAGTGCTTGGGTCCAATGTTCAAACTAAATAATTGAACATGATCAGTACTGCGAAAAGAACCATCACAACTGCCTTCCCTTTCGAATCAAAATATGTTGATGTAAAAGGCAGCAAGATCCACTACATTGATGAAGGTAAGGGGGCACCGATGCTATTTATTCATGGCAATCCTACTTCCTCCTACTTGTGGCGTAATATTATTCCTCATCTTACAAATTACGCCAGATGTATTGCACTCGACCACATCGGTATGGGAAAGTCCGATAAACCGGATATAGACTATGGCTTCGAAGATTCTTTTTCTTACCTGGAGGCCTTTATAGAAAAACTGGGATTGCAGGATATCACCTTAGTTATCCATGATTGGGGCGGCATTATGGGATTTCATTATGCCAATACACATCGAGAGAATGTGCGAGCCATCGCTTTCATGGAGGCGTCGATTGATGTTCCGCGCTACGAAACGATGCCAACTAGCGTGAAGATGGGGCTGGCGATGATGCGCTCCTCCCTATTGGGAGGTTTGCTGGTGAAACGCATGAATATATTCATCAAGAAAATGTTACCCGATCTAATCAGCCGCAAGCTGACGCAAGAAGAACTAGCCTATTACGGAGCACCCTACACAACTGTAGAGAGTAGAAAGCCACTCCTGGCTTGGCCGCGAGACGTGCCGATCAAAGGAAAACCACAGGCAAGTTATGATAAGGTGAAGGCTTACGCCAAATGGCTGAAGGAAACGGACATTCCAAAACTGTGCTTGCATGTTACGCCTGGTATCGGCTTGCAAGGGCCGGATTTGGAGATCATCAAGAAGGAATTCAAAAACACTAAATTGGTATACCTGGGTGAAGGCCTTCATTTCATCCAGGAAGATTATCCGCATGAAATTGGAGAGAGTATCCTTGATTGGTATCAAAGCAGCGTAGCTGGATAAGGTTTAAGGTTCTTACGTTGCTTGGACCAGCTAGGTAGACTATATGAAAGCGGGGCACCGAAATTCGGCGCCCCGCTAGTACTTTATTTACGTTCTACATCCGATTTTGGATGTCCGGGATTCTCTACTATTTATAGACTCAAGTTCTTAGTAAAAACGCTTTTCCCGTTGTCTACGATCACGGTATAGAAACCGTCAGGCAGTTGTTTTAGCTTGTAGCCTCTTTCGATAACGGCTGCGTCTTTGATTGTCTCTTGAAAACGGATGTTACCACGCATATCCATCACAACAAGCTGCACGTCGCTCTTAGTAGGATTCATCAAAGAAATGTTCAACTTCCCTTTCTTTTTAGCTACGCTAGCAGGGAAATAGGCAGCTCGCTGGTTCTCATCCATACTAACACCTTCGCTGGTGATAGAGATAGGCTGTACTGTTTCCTGATGCTCAGAGACAACGGTCAAGATGTAGGCACCCTGAGCCAATTGCTTAAGATCGAAAACACTTTCAAACTGCTCAGAAGCTACTACACTTTCTTCTAGTACGGTTGCACCGGTTACATCTTGAATCTTCACCGCCGCTTTCGCAGAGCCTTGATCCAAGGACAAGTGAAGCTTGTTGTCTACTACTTTTATAATCGGAATGTAATTGTTAGCCAAGGCTGTATTAACAAACAATAAGCTCATGGCTGCACTGATCAAAACACTCTTTATTGTCTTCATAATAATACGTTTTAAAAAAATGGTTAATCTTGGAAATAGCCGAATAGCTTGCTATTCAGCAAGTTCATGGTTGTAGAGATTTAGGCATAGGTTCAAACGAGATCCGGAAGTTGGAGATATACCAACAGATGAGGAATACTTCTTATTCCATTGAGTTATCCGGCTCAGTACGTCATGTCACTGACCTAAACCTCAAGCTTTAATGTGATAAAATGAATTTTTTTTCTTCTCTGACCACAAATGTTTTCAGAGAACCTTTTGCAAGTACTGACCTCCATGCTACTCAGGGAGGTATCTATGTGAAATGATTTAAAACTCCTTTCTATACGCGTTTACCTTTAAGCACCAGATCAATTTAACTCTACAGAATATTAATCTAATGCTTGTGATTAAATACAGGGCAAAATTAGAGCGCTCTCTCTCCCTGGTCTACCACAAAATCAACCACTTTTAATGCTATTTTAACCATGTTGGGTAAAAAGGGTATTTTTTGCGTTAAAATAACACCTTTAAAACCAAATATAATTTGGTTTGCCTTAAAAATGACAAAGAAAAGCCGTGATCAGGGGCAGGCTGCTGGTATAAATTACGGCATCTGCAATCAGAAAAACTATAAAAGCTGGAATTGAAAATTTTTATAAAAATCACTCACTTTTTTCACTTTGCATATAGAATCCAGCCTTTCGAATTTGTGCTATGAAAGGCTTCCATTCGGTCTTCTCAAAAGTATCTACTTGATTCCCAAATAGTTCGACCATTTGCGTTGCCTCTTGCACTAATTGTTTTTCCTGCATAGAAATAGCTCTAGTTCTAGACATAGCGATGCGTTGTATAGCTCTAACCTTCGAATAAGGAGTTACGATTGAAGTTTGCCAGGCGCCTAGCTGGCGTTTTGGCCTTGGCGTTTGTCCCTTGGCTCTGAGGGCCTCCAGTGTGTTCCGCATGGCTGCTATGCGCTCTAGTAGACGGGCTTTATCCGGGTGATCCCAGGCATTCAGTTGCTGCTCCAAGTTGGATAAAGCTTCTTTTTTCCGATCTAGCGAGCGGAGGGCCGCACCCAGTATACCTACCTGCAGGTCTACTTCCTTTTGATACGCATACAACTGCTCATCAATTTCTGGAGCCAAATCAAATCTGGGGTCAGGGACCACTTTTACCATGGTTGAATCTTGCATGCCTTTATATTCAAACTTAAGCTGGTATTGCCCAGGTAGGACTGGGATGCCTCGAGTTTCGTCATTCACCCAAGCACCGGGTAGGAGTGAGGCTTGCTCATCGAGTTTCCAGATTAAGTAATTGAGACCAGTGTTTGTCGGCTTTGCGTTTATGATATTAATCAGCTTGCCGTTCGGATCATGTACCATGGCTGTGACAGTAGCTCCACTATCCACCTGCCCTTCAATAAAATAGGGGACCTTTATTTTCTGAAAGACCTTATTCTCTCCCTCAAAAGTGGTGTGAAAGCCGGTCCAGATATTACCGGGAGGGTTGATGAAAAGCCCTTTCACTTGCACGGCCTCATTCGTTGACAGGGCGGTCAATCCCTTTTTCCCTACTTTTCTCGCTGCCGCCCGTAAGGCCCAGAGGTCATCGAGCACCCAAATAGCGCGCCCAAAGGTACCTACCACCAAAGCTGATTCACTTTCTTGGATCTTTAAATCCATCGTAGAAACTGAAGGAAAGCCGTTTTTGAATTGCACCCAATTTTCTCCTTTGTCAATACTGATCCATAGACCATGCTCTGTTCCGAGGAAAACAAGCTTTGGCTCCTTGATATCCTGAACAACTGCCAAGGCATAGCCCCGAACGGTATTGCCATCGATCATGCGTTCCCAGCTTTTACCATAATCTTCTGTTTTGAACAGGTAAGGCTCATAGTCTCCCTTTCGATAGTTGTTTACGACTACCCAGGCGGTACCGGGTTGATGTGGGGAGGCATGAATACGCGCGATCCAGGCCTCCTTGGGCATCTCCTTGAGCTTGGATGTCAAGTTTGTCCAGTTTTTCCCGCCGTCTCGGGTGAGGTGAAGCTGGCCATCGTCTGTGCCCGCCCATATGACATTCCGATCACGAGGACTTGGGGCAATAGCCAAGATGCTGTTGTAGTATTCGGCACCAGAAATATCCAAAGTCAGCCCACCATAATCTCCCTTTTGCTGTTCTGGGTTGTTGGTGGAAAGATCTGGCGAAATGACCTCCCAGGTCGCCCCCTGGTCTATAGACTTATGTACAAATTGGGAGCCATAATAGACTGCTTTTTTATCGAATGGATCTTTGGCAAAGGCCGCATTCCAATTGAAGCGTAAAGTTTTACCCTCCGGAGCAATTCTGGGTTTGATATTACTGTAATAGCCGGTAAGTTTATCGTAGCGATATAGCTCTCCATTCTGAGATGTTCCGTAGCCAAAGCGAGAATCATCTTCATCTGGCGCAATGTAAAAGCCATCGCCGCCAACTAGATATTGCCAGTACAAGGTGCGAATGCCTCCTCGCTTCCAAGTGTAAGCCGGCCCTGACCAATTTCCGTTATCCTGCATTCCTCCGTAAACATTGTACGGCAGATCATTATCGGCATTGATGTGATAAAACTGTGCTACAGGAATGTTTTCTGGAAAGTACCAACTCTTACCATGATCATAAGTGATTCCGATACCTCCATCCCCACCAATAACAAAGTGCTGTGGGTCATTAGGGTTGACCCAAAAGGCGTGGAAGTCGGCGTGGATACCCTTGGTCTCATCTGCTGGAATCATCGGCACCGGGTCAAAACTCTTGCCACCGTCATAACTGAGGTGCAGGGGTTGGTAAATATTGTACAATCGGTTCGGATCCTTGGAGTCTACGGCTAACTCTTGGAAGTAGAAAGGTCGATTATTGGTGTAGCGGGGATTGTCATTAACCTTGTACCAACTAAGGCCAGCATCATTGCTACGATACAATGCGTTCTTTTTGGCTTCTATTTTGGCATATATTCGATTAGGATCGGATGGTGCAATGGCTAAACCTATTCTACCCAAATCGCCGGCAGGTAGGCCTTCAGCATCGCTCAGCTTTTTCCAGTTCTTACCTCCATCGTAGGTCATAAATAGGCCCGAGCCAGGGCCACCAGAGGTGAAATAATAAGGCGTGCGACGATGTTCGTAAACGGCGGCAATCAATTTATTGGGATTGCTGGGGTCCATCACGAGGTCAGCTATTCCTGATTGATCATTGGTATACAGAATCTTTTCCCAGCTTTCTCCACCATTAGTAGTTTTGTATAACCCTCGTGCTTCTCCAGGCGTCCAGGGATCACCCATGGCTCCCACATACACTACCTCTGGATTCATGGGGTCAATGATAATTCGATGGATCGTCTTGGTCGCATCCAAGCCCAAATGAGTCCAAGTACGCCCGCCGTCCAAGCTCTTGAATATGCCCATCCCCAGGTTCATAGAGTTTCGCGGATTCCCTTCGCCGGTCCCGACCCAGACTACGCTGGGATTGTTTTGCTGGATAGCAATGGCTCCAATATTCTGTGTCGGCTGATCATCAAATACCGGACGCCAAGCACTACCACCATTTTCTGATTTCCATACCCCACCGGAGGCAGCTCCGACATACATGATGTTGGGGTTACTTTCCACAACATCGATGGTCGTAATTCGACCACTCATATTGGCGGGGCCAACATTACGGATGTTGAGGTTTTGGTAGAGGGAAAGATCAAGGGGTTGTGCATTGATAATGGAAGTGCTTAGGATCAGAAGGATTACAAATCGTTGATACATCAATTCAGCCTTATTATTTACCAGTGGAGAAATTTGTGGAGAAGATAGGATTTAAGTGGGATATTTTGTTCCAAAACTGGCTCCCTTTGACGAGATGTATTTCGAATATCGGACCAACTTTCACTGCACCAATAATCTAGAAGGTTTGAATAATTCTGAAATTGTTAGCAAAACTATCCACCATGAGATTGATGATACTCCTTTTCTTGATTCACGGTTTGGCGGACGCTATGCTTGCTCAAGAAAGAATAATCCGAAATACCCCAGAGGGTTACTATGAAGGCGCTCTGATTCGAGGAAATTCTGTATCTCTATTGACTGCTGAGTTTTTTATGGAGAACGATACACTATTTGTGGAGAGTAATATTAAGGAATGGACCTATTACCCACTCTACCGCTCCCAAGTCGAGGTGAATCAAAATGTATTGACTTTTAAGACTTACTATGGCACTGCTACAATGGTTTTTGATTCGGTATATACTGAAATGATCGGTACGGTGGAAGCGGCCTCGCCTAGTGCTCAGCTGCATCTGAAGAAAGTACGCCGTCCCCCTGGCCCAAGTCTGGAGATAAAAGAATTGTCTTTCGAGCTTGAGGATGTAACATTGGGTGGAAAACTGGTCTTACCGAATGGATTTGAGCGTCCTTTGGCTTGTGCTATTTATGTACAAGGTCGTGGCTGTCGGGATCGGAATGCCAGACTAGAAAGAGCGAAAGTTTTAGCTCAATACGGTATAGCTACGCTTACTTTCGATAAAAGGGGAGCGAAGGGTACAGGTTTTGATTGTGCCTTGACCAGTTTGGATCAGCATACCAACGATTTGGTGAAAGTAATTGAACAGGTGGCTGCCATTCCTGAAATCGATGAAAAAAGGCTGGGATTGATCGGTGGGAGTTATGGGGGTTGGGTAGCTCCCAGGGCCGCGGCCAGGAGTAGTAAGAAGGTAGCTTTCATCATTAGTGTGGTCAGTCCAGCTACGAGCATTAAGCAACAGCAACTGGATAACGCTGTTTATTACACCAAAGAACGACTAGGAGGAGATGAAGAGATAATACGTCAGATTCAAGCTTATACGCTGCTGGAATATGAGACGGGAAATGAAGAAGAGACCTTTCAAAAAATGATGCTGTTATTGGAAGAGGCGGAAAGGAATAATTGGAAGAGAATTCTCTCTGCCAGTGATATTCCTTCTTCGCCAAGCGATTTGAAAAATTTATGGGTTCGCCGTAATCAATATGATCCTGCCGAAGACTTGAAAGGCTTCGATGGTCCTTTTCTGTCCTTGCTTGGACAAACGGATAGGGTAGTGCCGTGGCGCGAGAACTCACGGCGTTTTGAGGAGCTTTTTAGAGAAGCAAATAAGGAGAATTATCGAATTGTAATACTTCCTGGTGCGCCACATCGACTGGAACATGGGAATATGGTCCGAGACTTGGGGCGCATCAGGGGACTTCGATCGAATAGCTTCTATTTTAAGTTTGATCGAGTAGTGCCAGGTGTAGTTGACGAAATGGTTGTTTTCTTAAGAGAATGGGGTTTTTTACCTTAGTAGCGCTACCATATTGAAGCCTAGCCTGTCGGTTTCAGGTAATTCACCAAGATCCTGATTATCTAGGTGATCCTGACTTCTTTTTCAAGGGGCCATTCCTCATTAGCATTTGGATTCCATTTTTGGCTATCGTAACAATACCTAGCTAATGGCACTCTTCGAACTTGCCAAACAAGTGTCTTCGCACTTTACTTATCTGTTTTCTTGAAACGAATACTCCTTAACAACAAACTTGGTTTTGAAATTCTATTTATCTTGTAAAGCAGTCTCAAAACCACCAAAAACCCAATGCTCAGGTCTCAATTGATATGGTCCGTCTGTTGTTTGTGTCTAGTCACCTGTCTTGCTGCTCAAAACGCACAGCCTACGGGAGAAGGTACTGCCATACCCCCCTTGAAGATTCTACAGCAGATTGAAGTCTACCATGATACGGCCTGTACACAGACTTTGGCTGAGGTGATGCCCAACTGGGAGCAGAACAGCGAAACGCTGGAAGCCTTTGCTCAAACCAATGACCTAAAGCCTCAAGACCCTAATTGCTATTGGACAAGATTAACCTTAATCAATCCGGGAACTCAATCGGAGCGACGGGTTTTGTATTTCCCCAGGGGTTGGCGCGAAATCTCCTGTTATCTTCCAGAGGCTGACAAAGAACACTACCAGTTAAAGAAGATCGGTGTGGATCATGGCAGGGAGGAGGTTTTATTTCTATCTGTACCTGCCCAAGATACCCAATACCTTTTCATCCAATATCCGGTGGCCGCCAAGGCATTTTATCCAATATTGTGGGTTCAGGAAATGGTAGAAGAGGAATATGTGATATTGAAATCTAGGACCAATTACAAGTTTTTGTTGTTAGGGGCTTTGGTTTTTCCTTTACTGTTTTTTCTTACTCAATTCCTGGTGCAGCGCGAACGCTTGACCGCTTTCTACATCATCTTCTTGCTTGGGGCAAGCCTCAATCTGCTTACAATATTGGATACCATCAATTTCTTTGGCTTAACACCGAAGATACTCCTGTCGATGGAAGTGACGGCTCCGATCTTTGTCCTAAGTATAGGGTTGACCATTTTGGGTTTGACAAAATACCTTCATGAGTTTTTGAATTTGAAAGCGCATTGGTCACAATTCAAGTTTATTGGGGATGTGCTACTATGGGTTTTTATGCTGCTGGTGATTTATCCACTGATCTTTCAATCGGTTTTTAGCTACTATACTTATGAGGTGTATTTATTCTACTTTCGGATCTTGGCCTTGTTAATCTTTGTTTACATCCTAGCAGTGATCATTTGGGCGGTGGTGCGCCGGATTCAGTTTAGTAGATACTTATTGCTGGCTTTCCTGCCTTTGGTCTTAAGTGGGGTCTGGTATGCCATCAGTTTTGTTCTATGGAACAATTATACCAAGTCTGACTTGGAAAGCTTGTCCGTGATGATTGGTTTCATTATGACCTCCTTCTTATTCGGGGTCATTTTAGGGGTTCGCAATAATGCAGTAAAGGAGGAAAAGCTTCGATTAGAAGAACGAGCTTTGCAACTCAAGGAATTAGATGAGTTCAAAAGCCGGTTTTACACCAATATTACCCATGAGTTTAGGACTCCATTGACCGTCGTTAAGGGAATGGCGGAACAAATCAAGGGACAGGATCAGGTGCGAAAACTCATTTCGCGGAATACTGATCGTTTGTTGCAGATGATCAATCAGTTGCTGGATCTTTCTCGCTTGGAGCAAAACCGTTTAGGCATCCAATATCAACAATCCGATATCATTCCCTATTTGCAGTATTTAACAGAAAGTTGTCATTCTCTGTCAAATAACAAAAAAATCAACCTGGCCTTCTTTTCTATGGAAGAAAGCCTTTTGATGGACTTCGATGAAGATATTATCCAGCAGATTCTAATTAATCTATTGTCCAATGCGATCAAGTTTACGCCGGAATATGGGAGTGTGAAAGTGATTGTGAAAAGGGAAAAACTGTCTCCTAATCTACTGGATATCTTAGTAAAGGATACGGGGAGAGGTATTCCTCAAGAAGAACAATCGCGGATTTTTGATCGCTTTTACCAGGTGGATAGCTCTAGTACCAGAACTTCTGAAGGATCAGGTATTGGCTTAGCCTTAGTGAAGGAACTGGTCCGACTATTGTCTGGGGGTATTGAAGTAGAAAGTGAAATGGGTAGAGGGACTATCTTTAGGCTGCAACTGCCCATACAAAATCAAGCGGAGTTAGTCACACAGAAACTAGAGTTCACCGCTTCTCCCATGCTGCTAGAGCCACAAGATGAGATCATGTCAGTTTCGGCAGAAAAGGGCTTGGCAAAACCGGATGCTCCCTTGCTTTTGGTGATTGAAGACAATATTGATTTGACAGACTACATTTTCTCCTGTCTAAACCAAGAATACAATTTGATAAATGCATTGAACGGGAAGGAAGGTATCGATAAGGCCTATGAAGTTATACCGGATGTGATATTATGTGATGTCATGATGCCGGAGATGGATGGTTTTGAGGTCTGCCGACAATTGAAGTCGGATCGCCGAACAAGTCATATTCCGATCATTCTGCTCACTGCTAAGGCCACACAAGCGGATAAAAACCTTGGCTTTTCTCATGGCGCAGATGCCTATCTCACCAAGCCTTTCGATCGTACAGAGTTGCAGTTAAGGTTGAGAAATTTGACAATTCAAAGTAAACAATTACGGGAGCGATTGACGGGGAAAATGGAGGATGAAAAGGTTATGGAGGTTCAAGACCAAAAAGAAGCTACTTTCCTGAAGGAAGTGGATGACTGCATCAAACGGAATTTTGATAATGAGCTCTTTGATACCCATTTCTTATGTAGAGCAATGGCCATGAGTAGAACACAATTGCATCGAAAGCTTAAGGCCTTGACCGATCAGCCTACTGCTAACTATATACGCTCTAAACGCTTAGGGGAAGCACATAGATTACTGAAGGAAACAGACTTGCCCATAGGTGAAATTGCAGATCGAGTGGGCTTTAAGGACTTCTCCCATTTCAGTCGTACCTTTTCTAAGGAGTTTAAATATAAACCTTCTGACCTGCGGAAGAAAGATAGCTGAGCTTCAAGGTTTGCGGCAGAGGACCTTACTCATTCGATCAACTTTCAACAAGGTCCAAGAACTACCGAAACCTACTTCTTTTCCACCTTCATGCTTAGCTGAAAAGTCTCCTCATACTACTACTGCTTCACGAAGTGCTCCAGATAGTAGAACCTGCCATCTTCTGCTCCAATTAATAGGTCAGGGATTCCGTCTTTATTCCAATCCACAGTAGTAGGGCTGGTAGTATGCCCTGCCAATTCATGCTTGATAAGCGCTCCTTCATTTTTCAGGATAACATGGCCGTTGCTGTCAGTCCCAGTATTTCGGAATAGATTCACATTGACGCTATTTACGATTAGATCTCTTTTCCCATCTTGATCCCAGTCGACAAAGCAGAACTTTCGTCGGCCACTTCCTCCGCCGATTCGATGGTTGAGTTGTAGAAAGTCATTACTGGCTCTTTCTTGCGGTCGGTTTTTACTGTCGTAGACAGATGGCCCCTGAGTCTTGAAGATTCGCCTGGGGGGCTTGAGGCGAAGTTGGCCATTTTCTTGGAAGCGTTCGAAAAAGGCTAAATAACCTTCGTGATCTAGCATGATGAGGTCAGGAAGGCCATCTTCGTTCCAGTCGATCACGTAAGGCGTCGTGCGCCATTGAGTCGCTAATTCACGTCCTTTAGGATTCCACCAATTCCAATCAGGTTTGGGGGGATTCTCAGTCCATTCTACAGAGATGGGACGAGCGCTGGTCAGCTGTGGCTCTTGTAAGCTGCCGACGTTTTCATACCAAACGACCTTACCCCAAATCGAATTAAGGAGGATATCCGGCAAACCATCCAGGTCCCAGTCAGCTACTGATAGGGTGCTATATCCCCATTTGGCTTCGCATGGCCCCTGAATTGAACCATTGGGACCAGCCATTGGGCGGATGATTTGATCGTCGGCAGTTAAGTACCGCGGCGGAGCCCAACTCGGCGGATTCGCGCCATCCAGGTTTTCAATAAAACCAATATACCCAGCCGTGTTGCCGCATATAAGATCCTCGTCACCATCGGCATCCCAGTCGAAGCTAAATGGCGTGACCAGGGCGCCAAACTTAACATCTCTGGCTTCTTGCTGAAAATAGACAGGTGGTAGAAATTGTGGAACGTTATTCCGGAGTGCGCCTGTATTCTTTATGAAAGCCACTCGTCCATCCTCATCTCCAACGATGAGATCTATATGCCCATCAGCATTCCAATCGATCGATACAGGAGTGATCATCTGTAAATCCATTCGGATAGCTTGGGTTTGGTACATTAGCCGTTGACCAGCCCTAAACTTGGGTTTGGATCGGCTGCCGATATTTTCAAAGTAAGTGAAACCGTCTAGGAATTCTCCGCAGATCAAATCTAAGTCTCCATCTCCATCAAAATCTGCAAAATTTGGGGATGGCATGCCATACACATCAATGGCGTGATTATCTGCTGTCAGCATTTCTACCGGAGCATACTTAGGTTTTACGTCTGTTCCTTCGTTTAGCGAAAGATAGACATAGCCGTGCAAGGGACCATTTTTCCACTGTCCATGTTCATCATAGGCGTTATCCCAACCATAATCTTCCCATACGCCCAGCCCGATTACCAGATCCTGATCCCCGTCATCATCATAATCGATCGACTTCCACTGGTTGGCGCGGGTGCGCCCGTGAATTTTTTTGAAGTCTACTTGTAAAGGAATTGCCTCTGCTTGTTCGATTCCATTTTTACGGAAGTCTTGGTAAATAGTGCCTGGTCCCATTACGACAGGCTCATTATCTACCTGCGATAATTGAAGGTTTCTGCTGCCAGGGCTGATTTTTTTTCCTGCCTTAAAAATGGGCATTTCATCGTTCCCTCCTGGGTTTTCGAAAAAATAGATACCTCGATAAGGTACGTCGGGGCACGACACAACCAAGTCTATATCGCCGTCTTTATCATAATCCATCGGTAAAGGCCAGGCCCATAGGCCTACGCCTAGATCTACAACAAGCCCTGGGTTATTGTATTGTAATTTGGGTAAATCCTGGGTGAGCAGCGGCCATGAAATAAGTAGGGTGGCCGAAAGTGCTAAGATTCGCATGTGGTTTTCGTTTTAAAGAGAAGCTACTGATTGATAGCTATTCTATAGGAGGTCTTCCATTCTTCATCATAGAGATAAACAACTCGCTTACCTCACCTCTACCTCATCCGCAAACACCCAAGAAGGTAGATCAGCGGCGTGATGCCATACGGGTGCCACTTCGTGGTTTACACCGATAATTTTTAAATAGCGGAAGATTTGTGGTGTGCCTTTGTAGGTGAAATGTTGGATGTCATTGATCTTGCTCTTGGGATTGAGTGGAGATTGGTTTTGGATCACTGCGATAGGTCGATAGGATGCTCCGTCATTAGAGGCTAGGTATTGGACCTCTTTGGGGAAAAAGACAATGTGATTGGTGACCTGCAGGAAGGCAGCCGATATTTCCTTGACTTCCATCGGTTGCTCCAAGTCAATCACAGCGGCGAGATTATTGCCTTCAAAACCCAGCCAGTTGGCATAAAAGTTACTGCCACCAAAGGCTCCGTCCGTTAGGGCCTGCGGGTCTTCCTGAGCATATTTTTTGGGTTTCTCCAGGAGTGTAACCGTTTTTTTGCTGGCTAGATTCGGTCGGGTAGCGCGCTCCAGGGTCTGCTGATAGAGTTGTATATATTCCTCGACGGTATATCGCATCTCATTCATGGCCGTAATATTGGCCTCTTGAGTGGTTTGCTTAAATCGCTCCAAGCGCTCCGGCACCGGCATGGATGAGCTTTGCAATAAGGCCTGTTGTAGATCCGTTTTGGCATGTTCGAGGATGGCATAATCCACACTAAGCCTCGCTTCCTGTACTCTTTGCAGCACTTCGGGTTGCTTTGCTACAGCTTTTGCGGCTTCATTGTACAGACTGTCGTAGTAGACAAGCAGGTCATCCCGCAGGAAACTGCGAAAGCCCTGAGACGGATCGCCGTAGAGGAATAAGAAAAAACTAGAATCTTGAGCAATTTCTTCATGAATAGTCGTGATGTAATCTTTTACGAAAGGTGCGGCCTCTTGATAATATCCTGCTAGAAAATCATCCATGATGTTCGCTGGGTTGGCTGTTGGATCCCACAGTAATTGTGCCGTCAAATAGGAACGCAATTCGAATAACTCGCTAGGCTGGTTACTATGCTGCTCGAAAATCCATTTCGCATTGTTTTGGACAAACAGTTCAATGTTAGGGTGAAGAGTCATCAGGTTGGGAAAGGGAGCTAAGAAATTGGTGAATTGGGTGGTGTAATCCCAGATGCGAATGTTGTCCGTTTTTTCTCCCCATGCGACGAGGTCTGCGGTGAAGTCTTGGCAGTTATCTTCGATGGGGGCGCTGCGATCACACTCGATAGAGCAGAGGGTGATCAAGACATTAGGTTCCGGTTTGAGCGTTTTTGGAGCCTTACGGGTGTATTGATAGGCTAAGGTAGAGATCTGTTTATCAGGAAACGCTTGGGCAATACGGTTGACGAAATGAATCATCGAGCCCGAGGGAGCTTCCTCTCTTTCGTGAATAGCCTCGCAATTGGGGCACTGGCAGTACTGCGTGTTGTCGTCTTGGCTCACCGAAATTACGTCCGCTTCCGGATGTCGAGCCATCAAAGCCGTTACCGTGTCTTTGACGATTTCAAAAACAGCCTCATTGGTAAGGCATAACTGTGTAGGTATACGTTTGCCATTGCGTAGAGCATAGTACTCCGGGTGTTCATCGTAATAAACGCCGGCCGGAACAAAGCGGTGAAAGGTGTGTACCCTCGCTCCTGGTGCATACCTGGGGAAAGCTTCCGTGGTAACCCTTAGTTTATTGGCGAATTCGGGGTTTTCATAAAATAACCTTGAGTGTACCGTGCGCGTGCTTACCGGAGGAGTATATTCGAATTGAAATGAATTTGCCAGTTTGATCGTAGGACTGCTAGGGATATGTTCGACGGTTGGACTGTAAAAACGACATCCCAATTCTTTTTCCAAAAAAGTGTAAACGGCATCTAATGTACTTTGAGGACTCGCCCCTTGAATAATTACCTGCTCATCCATCACGCTATAGGAAACTGTACCTTCCTGGAAATCTTTCGTTTCATCAGCAAGCCCGATTTGAATGTTTTTAGCCGTTACCTCTGCCTTAGTAATAGCAAATTCGGCACCGCTGATTTGCTGCAGATACTCCTTCAGTACCTCGGCAGCCTTTATTTCTTGGGCGCTAGCTTGTTCCGCTAAAGTGATTGTATACTCACTGTGACCATTATGAACCAGGGTGATAGAAGAGGAGGACTGGCAGGAAAACAGCATTATGGCTAGGGTGCCTAGCACTAACAAGAGGGGAAATGATTTCATGTTGAATAGAATAATGAATAACCAGAATCGGATGAAACGAAATTAATCAATATTACAGGGAATCAAGCTATTAGGTGTCAATTTGCTCTAGACCTTGTTAGGAAGCAGGTGGGATAGGCCGCTGAGAATTGTAATAAATTGAAGGATTCAAAAAGCTTGATTCTTCGCCATCTAATCAATACCCTAATATGGAAGCCATACTATTTGCGATCATCGCACTCATTTTTTACACCTTATTCCAAGTCTGCATTGGACGGACCGGTGGGGAAATTGATGCCAATCTTAGTGCTTTTATTTTCAATGGATTGGGAGCGATTATCCCGATCACTTTCTATTTCCTGTATCGGTTCAGTAAAAAAGTGAGTACCGTTCCCACTACGAAAATGGGGGTAGTTTATTCGGTATTAGGGGGTGTTGCTATAGCTGTTTTTTCTATTGCCTTGGTCAAGGCCTTTGAAAAAGGGGGTAATGTATCCTTAGTCATTCCCTTAGTATACGGTGGAAGTATTGTGCTGGCTGCACTTATAGGTAGCTTGGGGTATGGAGAAAAAGTAGATCCCTGGCATATGTTGGGACTGGTACTAATCTCCTTGGGATTTGTGGTGATTGTCCTAGCCAATAGCGCCAAAACCTAGTTTTGAATCCCATAGGGGAGGGGCTGCTTTCTGGATAGTAGAGTAGGGGAGGGAGCATCTAATTTGGAGGTTATCCTTGGTATTGGACTACCTGTTTCATAGGCTGAAGGCAGATTTAACTGCATGTAGTTTCGGGAAAAATGTCGTTGCGCTTCCGCTTCCGCTAGCTTATCAATTTCGTCAGTCTTCAGTTCAGGATTTGATTCCTTAATCTGACGCTTCAGCGCTTCCATAGGAACATATTCCATAGCATCTATCCAATCCTTATAAATCGCTTGAGCTCGGGATAGAAGGTTGTTAAAAACACTTTTCTTGTTACTCATGGTTTATACTGATTTAGTTTCAGTACAAAGATGTAGGGAATTTAAAGGCGCTGCCCCCACTATTGTCTCAATTGGGAGGATTATTGTTGCATTTTATTTGTATGTTTAAATGGATTGTAATTCAGGAGTTAACACATGTATTTTTGTTTCACTATTTGACCAGCGATTAAATGATCCCGTTGACAATACGCGGCTTACCAAACTGGGGTTGACCATTAGATAGAAGGGTAAGTTAGTATTGGATGCAGCGCCTGTAATGTAACTCGCATATCCTACATTTTTATTATTTTCCACTTGTTCAAATACCAACACACAAAACCTACTGGGCTACGGTACATATTGCCTTAGCCTAATAAACCAAGCTATTCTCCCATGTCTACGAGTAATCTTTCCAAGTTTTTCAAGCTGATCAAGGAGTATCAATATTTATTATGGGCTGGGGCATTCCTCTTGGTGACCTGTGTAAGCTCTGCACTATGGATTTATGATGTCTATGATGGTCATGAAAAAGAGACCTTTTGGTTTAAATTGGCTGACTTCTTAATGGCAGTAGGACAAACGATGTTGGGTACGGTGCTGATCGGTGGTGGATTGGGAGGAGTGGTGAATTTTGTTTTTGAGCAACAGAAAAAGCGAGAGGATAATATTCGTCAGCAGCTCGCAGATAGGAAGGAAAATAGGGACAGACAGAAGGCTTTCCGGGCAGAGCTCCGTCGAAGCCTTCAAGAGGCACATGATAATGTCGAATTGGCGCGCATCCTGATTAAGTCTCATCGCTCTGGTAGAACTTATGGAGAACAAATCCGCCAAAATATCATGCCCGCCAATATTGCTATCCAAGATGTAAAGGATCGTTTGTCTCAGATCCAGGGGGAAAGCCCAGTGGGAAATTTGATAGAGCTTCAGGTAAGCCTTACCTATATGTCAGCCTATTTGGGAGTCCTAATTGAAGAGTTTTCTCGACACTATCTGGACATTGCCATGTTGCAAACCTACCAAGATACAGTAGCGGATCGCCGCCGCGATGTATTTACGGACCTCCTAGGCGAAACGGATGCTGCCCAGACTGACGATGACGCGCGTCTACTCTTTTTGCAAAAGGCAGATAAGCGCATGGAAGAGCTCGAGTTGCCGGATCGTTTGGCCGTCGTTTGGAAGGCCATGGGGCGACTAGACTACGTCTGGGATTTCATCGCGGACTTGCGTGACGATAAAGGCAAAGCTTCGAAATACCAAACTTTCTTCATTGATCATCATTACCATTGCTTCCGCCTCCTACGAGATCAAGAAAACCAACGCAACGAAAGACTTTGTCGTAGCTCAGGGTTCAAGCACTACCTTAGCGAACAGGAGCGACTCACGGAAAAAAAGAACTCGGATCAGCCTATTACCAAGCACGACAGCCTGACACGGAT
>CAJXPD010000087.1 GCA_913057785.1 uncultured Lewinella sp.
GCAGCTGTACAGTCAAATGGTCCAGTAGAGTATTCCAAAACATCATCCACTCCATCCCAATCATAATCTACAGTTGGAGGAGTAACAACTGGGTCGTCAAAGTCACCAACCTTAATCAATTGAGTATAAGTTGCTCTGCTATCCGTATCACACCAGTCAAGTACTGTCCAAGTACGTACAAACTTGTAGCTGTCGTCACAGATTTCGATCAAGTCAGAATCTTCGTAAGTAGCAGCTAGGTTGCAGTACGTTTGATCCAAGTTATGGTCATCAAAGAAAGTAGATACGTATGGGAATCCACCCGTTTCAATTGGTGCAGGATGTTCATTTGAATCTAACTCAAAATCATCATCACAGCTCAATTCGATAAGTTCATCTGGTGCAGAAACATCACCAAGATTTGGCTTACGAATGTCAATATATTGTATACAGCTAGCTGTCAAACCAGCTCCATCAGTAGCAGTAAATACACGCTTGATCGTAACGTCATCACAAGCTTCGTCTTCGCCATAAAGTACTTCTTCGTACCAGTCATAAGTAGCTCCACAGTTGTCTACTACCAGTGGGCTTCCTGTATGTGCTAGTGTACCTAGTAGCTGATCGATATCTGTACAGATAAAGTCAGAAGTACTAACTGGGCACTCGATTACAGGAGCGATATTGTCGTAAGTAGTAATACTTCCAGTACAGAAGAATTCACCTTCGATATATACATCAAAGTAGTGCAAGCCTGTACCATCCGTGTAGTTGGCATCACTATCACCGCTGTCTTTTCCATCTACTACGATTTCAATGTCAGCAGGAGTCAAACATCCAAATGTTCCTTCCAACACCATATCAGGTGTCAGTTCTACCTGACAATACTCATCTACAGGAGCAGTCAAGCCAGTGTTACAAGCTAGGTTCTGTGGTGGAGCAGGAGCTTGAGTAATGCTCACCCACATGGTTTGAGTCGTAGTATTTCCAGCTCCATCAGTAGCAGTCAAAGTGATCTGGTAAGGTGTATTAGAAGCTTCATAAGTGATCGTCCACTTGTCAGCATCACCTTCAGATACAGAGCTCATTGCCTCACGACCAGGAGCAGAAACGCCAACTGAAACAGCACCTGAACAGTTGTCAATGGCAGAAACAGAGAACTTGATATCAGTAGTATTAGGTCCGCAAGGATCTAATTCTTCAGATATAGCCGCTGTTGGGTAAACAATCACCGGAGGAATAACATCTGGCGTTCCATTTACGGATACAGTTGAACTTGCAGTGGAAGTTTCGCCGTCACCATCTGTATAAGATACTACAAAGTCCGCTCCATTATCTGCTAAGGTAAGGTCAGCATTCAATTCAATCAATGCATAACCATCACCAGTGCTCAATACGGTTGCACTTGCGCTTGGTACAGCGATAGAGCCACCTCCTACTGTAATCACCACATTGTCAAGGTCAATTTCCTCATCACAATCATCACTGATCTGTACAGACCATACTGCTGTTACGTCATCCTGGCAAGAAGGTATCGTGAAAGTCGTATTGCCTGGCATGTCGATATCAGGAGCATTGTTATCTTCTTGAGAAACAATAACCACCACGGTTACATCATCAGCACCTGGATAAGTGAAGGTAACTGAGTATTCATCCGCTTCTAGGGTGCCCGTAAATTCAAAGTATCCCGAAAGTCCGTTCAAGATTGGGGTAGCAGCTGACAAATCGTCCACGCCGCTGATCTTCAGTTCATCAGTTATATCATCGCAATCGTCAGTTACAGTAACGCCAATCACTACTTCGGCACCATCTTCGCAAGCCAAAGCTGTAAAAGAAGCTCCAGAAGCGAAGATCACCGGATCGGTCTCAACGGCAGCTTTCCCTACACCAACTTCAGCTTCAAGGGAGTACTCGTTATCAAAATCGTCTGTGTATTCTACCAATAAGTATCCGGCTGGACCTTGTCCGCCTGCCTCATAAAATCCTATGTCGTCTGTTATACATACAATTACTTCAAAGTAGCCATCTTCTTCTTCTGAATAGTAATCATCGATCACTACTTCAACATCTGTAAAGAAGTCTATTGCTGTTACGGAAACCGCTTCAGCATCAACATCATTGTCACAAGCATCCAATATGTTGAACCCATAGTTAAAGCATACTTCATTGGAGCAAGCAGGGATTACTACATTTGTTGACTGTGCTACAATAACTGCATCGGCTTCATCAATTACATCTGCTGTAATAGTAACACATGCAGGGTCAGACAATCCAGCCAACTCAGCATCGTCCATGCAAATCTCTACAGTAGATTCACCAACAGCCCAATTAATTTCGATAATCCATTCACAACCTTGTACCTCAAATGTACCTCCATCAGTCTCTACCGTTTCACCATCAAGATTGTAGATAGCAACCTGTGTACCTGGATCCACGTTCTCTGGTCCAGCAGTTACCTCCACTGTCACAGCGTCACCTTCACAGATTTCTCCGTCACAGTTATCAGCACCGATCACATGGAAGTACGACTTCATGGAACAAGCTCCTTCTGGGATATCCATAGAACCCAAATCAGCTGCATCACCGGCTGTAGATTCATCAATATTATCAGCTACCAAGGTACCAGCAAAGAAATCCGTAACGATGATCTTTGGTGATTCCATATCCATTCCATTGGGAACCACTGCATCAGCGTCCACTGTGCTGTTAGGAGGATTACAGTCATTAACAGATTCAACGTATATATCAACAGATCCTACACCATAACCACAGAATTCATATACGCCCTCGGTATAGAGTTGCTCACCGCCTTCATCCTGAATCATGCTGTTGATGTAGATATTATACCCACCGGTGCAGGTCTCTCCATCAGTAATAGTTACGGTAACACATCCATCTTCTGTATATCCTTCTGTCTCTTGAGGACAGGTAGGCTTTGATGCACTGCTTGAGACAGTGAACTGGTCATCTTTTGTTTCAAAGAATCCTTCGTATCCATCCCATGGATATTCGTCAAAGACCTCATCCTCGTCAAAAGGTCCACCAATATGGTAAGGGTCAATCAAATCTCTCTGGAAGTTCCAGATTGAGTTGTTACCCAAAACCGGCATGCGGTTACAAATTTCCGCAACACCTGCCCAATAAGCAGTACCTGGCTGAAGTAGCGCATCATTTAATTCATAGGTTACTTCATAAATCCCATCGTGGCCAGCTAAAGGCTCAATTGTCAGGTCCTCGTCATCTGCGCAGATCTCAACATCCACGATAGAGTTTAACAACTGAATGCCAAGGTAGTCAATAAAAGTACCGAGCAGCGTATCTACTGCAAAGTGTACTGGTCCAGCACCTGTAACTTTAACTAACCAGCAGTGGTTCTCAACACCTTCTTCTGGGTCTCCATTAACGGAGTACCAAACTAACTCCGCACCATCTTCGTAACAATCTCCAATGGTTAAGGCTGGAGCTAAACAAATGTCAACACCAGGCACCGGATCATCGTCTTGTCCGATAGCTGGAGCTAAACCAAAACACAAAACCGCCACTAGCAAAGATGCTAGTCGACGCCACTGTGTTTCTATAAAGTAATTTTTACTTATCATGTTAATTTTGATTATAATTGATACAATAAATAGACCCCTCTCAACAATTGATGTGGGAGTAAAATTGGCTTTCACAAGCCGTCTAAGATTCCTGTGTAATTCCGGAAAATTGGATTAAGGCGGTCCGGCCCCTAAGTGGCTGTTGGTATCAACTACAATGGTGGGAAGAAATAGGGAAGCAACAACAGGGCGTGTTGTGCATCCCACCGTTCTCCTGGGAAGGTAAAAATGTTTCATGTTTCGTCGTCTTTGATTATTATATAAGATTAGTACTACAAAATTAGTACTCTAAATAGCAATCAATGAGACAGAAAACAGGATTCCGTTTCCCCCATTTTGAACCCTAAGTCTTACTTCAAAAAAACTAAACCACTCATATTCAAACACTTAACAATTTGTCAATTTCATTAAATCACCACAATCGGTTGAAAAAACTTCCATTTTGTTGCCTGCTCATAGAAGGAATAAAGTGTACTAGAAAGGAAGAGCATTAGTATAGACATCCAAGACTTCCAACGGAAGTTTCAGTTCAATAAAAAAGGGCAACCGGAGTTTTACGCTCTCCAATTGCCCTTTGTATCCATTACATTTTTTCTCTTTCTAAGAAGTGGAAGATCCGACCGCTTGAGTCATTTTCTGGCCGTTGTAGAATTTATCGTCCAATGATTTCAAAGCAAAGGCCCATAAATCTTCATATGGTATAATTTCAATGCTATGCATTTGGTTAACATCGGCAAGTGGAGTACTCTTGAGCTTTTCAAAATATGAATTAGCTTTTCTGATTACTCCCTTCTTGTGGAAGCTAGCAGTTGGAATGCAAAGTAGCATCTTAATGAAATAATAGGAACGAATAGTATCCTCCTTATGCAAGTATCGAGAACAATACTTCTCAATTGCATCCAAGGAATCAATAGCCTTATTGTATTTCTTCTGTTGAATCAGGAAAAGCACCTGAATCGCCAAGATGGCAATATTCATCCCTCTTTTATCTTTCGAAAAGATCGGGATCTCGTTTAAGAAACGTCCCAAACGAAATCTCGGAAGTTGCCGCTTGTTACCTTCTACTGCTTGAATCTCTCCCAAATTGATTAGGTAATGTAGATAGGCCTTATAAATCTTCCATACCTCCTTAACATTAGATGGAAGAAAGGCAAAACGCTTATGTCCCACAATTTTCTTGTAAATCTGATAGGCTTTCTGGTAGCGCTTGGTATACATGCTCAACATAAAATATAGACCATGATACTGGAACCAATTGTATGCGCCTTCCTCTAGCAGCGGCAGACATAACTCAGCTGTTCGCTCTCCTTCTTCAAATTCTTGCATCTGTACAAAACTGACCAACTTCTGGTAATAGTAGATTTGCAATGGAGTATTTGCGGCAAAAGGCTTGGCCTCGAAAAGCTCAAGGTATTCATTACAGACTGCTATGATATTTTTATGGTCATTAATACTGCTATAAATCATCAAGCGTATCAATGAGGTATACAAATACATATTGTAGGAACCAATCTCCTCTGTAGCCGCCTTTATTTCTTGGTAATAGGCCGCAGCGCGTTCGTGAGTATCTTGCTTAGTAGATTTATTATTGACATGATGTACAATGAGATCCGTATACATCTCCTCTGCCTTATTCTCCCAGAAACATACATTGGCATAATGGTCATATTGCTCCTTATAGGCATAATACTTCTTTAGATCCCCAACCCGGGACCCATAGTGGAGTCGGAGTATCCGATAGGCATCCAAGCACAATTGTGAAAATTCATATTTAGTGGCATGCTTCAGGATCTTATAACACAGATCGACACTAGCTGATCGGGCATTTTTCCCGAGGAGGATATTAACGGCGGCCATATCCTTGTAGCACTGGTAGTAAGCCCGCTGCCGATCACTGTAGGAAGGTTTTTTGGTATCAATGAAGAACAATGTATTAATCAATCGCTCTTTCAGTTTCCATTTGAGGTTGCGATAGCTGCTTTTATTCTCAGAATCTGGGAAAAAGTAGGCTTGGGCCTCATCGTCGGTTTGCAATTTGTCCATGACGACTGCATGATAAAATGCTTCGATTCGACTAGGAGTGGGGGATTGAAAATCTAATACGTTGATGGCTTTCACCTTGTTCTTACTGACGATATAGGTCAGTTCTTTCAAAGCTTTCATAGGATCGAATATTTTTCCAAATACAATTCAAATCTGGCTTTTCGAATTCAATCATGAAGCCATAGTCATCATCAGCAAAGTCTTGACACAGTCAAGCTATCTTACCCTGAGTAATGACCATGGTAATTGTTGAAAAACCTAGAGTGTTTGGTGAGCCATGTTTTTATCCATGAATTCCCAAATGCAGTGTAGAGGAATCCAAATTAGATCTTAAGCCTAACCTTTGGTGACGATTAGGTCAAACATTAGTGTAGTACTCATAGGAAATAAGAAGTGTCGTGTTTGCCTAGAAGCAGGAAGGTGAGCATTTGCTTAAATGAAGTGCTGATTATCCTACTTAAATCGATTTGTAGTCATATTTATACAATTATAATAAAAGTTTCGATCTCAAGCAATTATTTATACTTGTTTAGAATTTCTTTAAACTGGTAATCAACCTTCTATACATAGTCATGGATCGCTGCAATCGCCACTTTGGGTTATGCAGATATTATGGTAACTCGGCACAACAATCCCACAAGACCACTAGAGATAGGAGGTTTTCCAAAAAGATTTACCTTTACTCCGTCTCCGCCTTCGTGATTCTTTGAAGGATTCGAGGTAGCGGGAGCGATATATGCTTAAGAACGATACAGAAGAATGCCTTTATACTTACATGAACATTTAGAGACCCGCGGAGAGTTAGGATTGTGGAATATTGAAGAGGAAGAAGAGTGGTTCTTACACAACTTGCTCCTTTCTCCCATGGAGTTGCGGCAATTAAGTAAAATGAAGGGGCGACGGAGACTGGAATGGCTGGCTGTACGACAATTGGTGCATACGATGTCCGGGCGAGAAAAAAGAGGGGCGTTCATCAAAGATGAGTTTGGCAAACCACATCTAGAAAAATCAACTTACCATATCTCGATAAGTCATTCTGAAACCTTAGCTGCAGCCATCGCCGGGCCTGTACCTGTCGGGATTGACATCCAAAAGATTGTCCCCAAAATCACTCGAATCGCCCACAAATTCTTACGAGAAGAGGAACGCGAGGTGATCGCGGAGCATAACTTGATTGAGCATATGCACTTTTATTGGGGGGCTAAAGAGGCTCTGTACAAGGCCTATGGCCGGAGAGAACTAGATTTTCGAGAACATATATTCATTGAACCCTTCCTACTTGAAAATCCAACTGGAGCAATGCAAGGTAGTGTGATCAAAGGCGATTTTTCAGCAAAATATCAACTGTACTTCCGCACTATACAAGACTTTGTGTTAGTATATGCATTGGAAAGTGAATCCGAGTAATCTATTCCCAGTAGTTATTTCCTTCTAATTTGACTAAGCCATTATGTATGGCATTCACGACCAAACCTGCAGTATTTCTACAGCCCAGCTTACTAAGTAGATTATTGCGATGCCCTTCCACTGTGCGGGGGCTGATGTAGAGTTTATTTGCAATTTCACTGGTTGTAAACTCCTCACAAATCAACTGCAGTACTTCTCGCTCCCGACTTGTAATCTCCGCGGACTGGGTCATCTTGACCTTCGGCTGATTCTTATTCATGAAATCCTCACGAATAATCTGCATGACTTCATTGGTGTAATAAAACCCTTTGGTCAACACGGAACGGATAGTCTCAACCACTTCGTCAGGGTCAGTATTCTTGGGGAGGTACGAAGCCGCTCCCATTTCAATCATATTCAGAATAAAAGCCTTGCTGAAGTGTGTGGACAAGATGATAATGGGTATGTCTGGAAAATGCTCTCGCATCAATTTAGCTGTTTCCACCCCATTAAGTACTGGCATTTTCATATCAAGCAGTAAAACATGAGGTTGCTCCTCGGTAGCATACAATTGATTTAGGAGATCCTGACCATTTTCGGCCTCCATGACAATGGAAAGATCTTCATAATCTTCAAGCAAAAGTCCCAGCCCTTTTCTAAATAGGGCCTCATCATCAGCAATTGCGATCTGAATGGATTTAGTAGGCATAATAGGTATTCAATGCATTTTGTTTACCAACCCCGGAACCGTTTGTCCCAAAGTCAGCCATTACTGAGCAGGATAAATCTAATACATAGAGTGAATCTCATACTTCTTTTATTTGAGCTTGGACTCCCTTCCAAACTCATCAAATAATCATACGATTCCCAATCCGTGATGTGCTAGCGCGTGGTTTTGGCTTGAACTTTGCTGTAGAATAGTTGTGAAGTCTTCTAAATGTTGCAGGCTTTTCAAAAAAACCTTTAAAAAAGCTAAAATAATTTTATTTGCAAAAAGGTCTTAATTGGGCTTGACTTGATTTAACAAAATTTAACGAAAATCTTGAAAATATTAACATCATATAAACAGGCATTTGACCTTTTCAGGTGTCTATATAGAGGAACAAGCAATTGAAGAGGGAAGGATGAGGGGATCAAACAACAAACGATATTGATAGCATCTGGAAAGCTTCGCCAGCTGGATAGATGAAATAATAAAGAAACAAGTTTTTAGGGTTTTAGGTGTTTAATTTGGCTCCCGGGGTATTTACTCCGGGAGTTTTTTTGTTTCCAACCTTTCTTAGCCAGCAGAGAGCGCTCCAGAGCCTAAAAGTCTTATTTACCCAAGATACATAGCTACACCTTGAAAATCCTTTGGTAGCATAGCTCCAAGCATACGCTCGGATATAATGCTCTACATCAAATCATAGAAACTAGGAAATAAAGAATACTTTTTGAAACGCTAGAAAAGAAGGGTGAACCGCTCGTAACTCGTCGATAGTTAAAACATAGCCATCCTATGGGGTCGAGATATGCTTAGCCAAAATGCCATTTTACAGGAAGGCCTGTGCTAGAGCAAGTGTAATGCCCCATTTAACCAGAATCCAGCTCAAGTAGATAAATAAGGTCTTATTGGTTATAATTGGAGTTTTGCTTTTCATGATAGGAGGGTTTCTTGTCTTTACGAGCTTATACTCGAATGGGTTACGATAATATCCGCTTCCGAAGTTCCTCCCTAAATTAGTCCGATCTTCCTATAATGTCCAGGATAGATGAGTAGATGGGCAGTCGCATTGAGTGAATGGAAAAAGTGACTTGCCTCGTGGCTCTTACGGTGATTCTTAAAGACGTTCTGGTACCTTTCGGAAAAAAATTGAATCTGGATAGGACATATTCTGATCTTAAGACACTTATTAAGTGTAATGGCTACTGAATCTGTTCAAAACAATCCGAGCCTTACTTCCAGATCAAAACTATTTATTCACAAAATCTTGAACTTCACACTTTCATGAAAAACGTATCATTCGTAATCACACTCCTTTTCTTCGCAGTATTCAGCTCTAACAGTCATGCTAATTCGAATGTATTAACCCCTACTCCCTCTATCGTCCTTGATCAAGGACAAAGTGCAAACGTATTCGTACATATCTCCGCTATAAAGAAAACAGCCAAAGGGTTGACGGCACAGATCGACGGTTTCACCCTTCCCAAGGGAAAGCCTGGCCAAGAGACCCTGGGTGCTCGCCTAGAAATTAAAGGCGACCGCCTCCTTGTACAATTAAACCCCAAAGGCCCTAAAGTAGCACAACTAACCATGCCAGCTGGCTATCAATTGCCCAAAGCCATTGCCCAAAAATTGGGAGCCACTCAATCAGTAGTCATGAGTGGAGGTTCTACCATGGTCAAGCAACAGGATAAATCTATGTTGTGGTTTGAAATCCAGTAGATGCCAGCATATGGTGTACGAAAGAGTCTTCAGTCTAATGAAGCAATAATAATAAACCGATAAGACAATTATCAAGATAAGCTAAGCCCCGCCTTTTCGCTGCAACGAAAAGAAGTGGGGCAAGGCATCTCCTACAAAGCGAGAAGAACCATTGCTCAGCAATACAATACCGAGGCCTTGTTCTTGACAAAATCCTATTTCTGAACGGTAACCGTTCACAAAGCCTCCATGAAAAACATAATGTTTCTGGTCCTTTTCAACTAAACGCCACCCCATACCATAAGCTGAAACATCCATCGGGCGCCAAGCACGCATCACTCCTTCAATAGGAGCTACATCTGCTTGGGGTTGAAATAATGCTTGCAAAGCCGTAGAGTCAATCACATCGGGACGGTATCCCATTAACAATCTCAACCACTCTTCCATATCCTCCAAATTTGCATTTACACCAGCTGCGGGTCCGACGGAATAAAATTTATCCCGCAGCGCGATCCTATGATAGCCCTCAGCGTCTGGCCCGTGTGGCATAGCCGTATTTTGACAACCAGCGATCGCCCCATGGCTGGTAGAAGCCCCCTCCATGCCAAGGATTTGAAAAATACGCTCTGCCAAAGCTTCTCCATAAGACATGCCGGTAGCTTGCTCAATGACATCACCAATCAGGCTATAGGCTACATTTTGGTAGTTGTACCAGGTACCGACAGGATGGGAAAGTTCAACCTCCTTCAACACCGGCAGAATCTCCTGGTATGGAACATTCATATTCAATAGGTTAGAATAGGTATGTCGAGGAAGGCCTGTGGTGTGGCTTAGTACATGTCTTAGGCTAAGTTGTTTGGTAGCAGCTGGATCATTTAAGGCAAAATCTGGCAAGTAGGCCGCTACCAGATCATCCCAGTGAAGACAACCTTCTTGCACTAAAATCCCAGTTAGCACAGGTGCAAATCCTTTTGATACAGAAGCTAAGCGGAATACTGAATTGGGCTGAACGGATTGTTGAGTTTCTACATCTAGTACGCCAAAGGTCTTTTCCATTACCACCTCATTTCCCTTCAACACAGCTACAGCTAATCCAGGAGGGCCAAACTCCACGAAACTCGTATCCAGCCAGGATTCAAATTCATCTAAAGCGTCTTGTTCTTTTGGAGATAAAGGAGAAACGGAAACTTCTTCTAAATTCGGTGCCGGAGTGCCGTAGGCGGTTTCCTCCGTCGTCGTTTGCTCGTTGCAAGATAGTAGTACAAAGGTAGCCAGTACGAGCATGGCTCCCTTCTTAATAAGAGGGAAAAACTTCATGAATCTTCACTTACGATTGCGGACAGTCAGGTTAATTGATTTACTTACGGTTTCTGAGATCTACTAAGAAACGTTCTAATTCGATTTCATCGTATATCAAAACCTCTCTGGCTTTACTTCCTTCGCTAGGACCAACGATACCAACTGCTTCCAGCTGGTCCATAATTCGCCCAGCTCGGTTGTATCCGAGCTTCAGACGCCTTTGTATCATCGAAGTGGAACCGTGCTGATTTTGTACGATCAAACGAGCTGCATCTTCAAACATTTCATCTAGATCAGAATACTTGAGGTTAGTTGTGCCTGGAATTTCAGCATCATCTCCATGGAATTCAGGTAACAGATAGGGCTCCGGATAGCCATGCTGGCCTGAGATGAAATTTACTACATCCTCCACCTCTGGCGTATCCACGAAAGCACCTTGTAGTCGCACGACCTCCCCACCAACGCTCAACAGCATATCACCGCGACCAATCAATTGATCAGCACCACCGGCATCTAGGATGGTTCTAGAATCAACTTTCGCGGTCACCTTAAAGGCAATCCTGGCAGGGAAGTTGGCCTTGATCACCCCGGTAATAATATTCACCGAAGGTCGCTGCGTAGCAATGATCAGGTGAATACCTACGGCACGTGCTAGCTGTGCTAGGCGACCAATGGGCAATTCCACTTCTTTACCTGCCGTCATAATTAAGTCTGCAAATTCGTCAATCACTAAGACGATGAATGGCAGGAATTTGTGTCCCTTTAAGGGATTGAGCTTTCGAGCAATGAATTTCTCATTGTATTCCCGAATGTTTCGGGCAGAGGCCTTCTTTAATAAATTGTAGCGCGTATCCATTTCTATACAAAGAGAGTTCAAGGTATGGATTACCTTATTCGTCTCGGTGGTAATCGGCTCATCTTGGCCTGGTAGATACGCAAGGAAATGATGTTCAATTTTGCTATAAGGAAAGAGTTCTACTTTTTTCGGGTCGATCAATACCAGTTTGACCTGCGAGGGGTGTTTCTTATACAGCAGGGACATTAAAATGGAGTTAATCCCTACAGATTTACCCTGGCCAGTTGCCCCTGCTACCAGCAAGTGTGGCATTTTGGCTAGATCCACGACCATCACCTCATTGGAAATCGTCTTCCCCAGGGCTATGGGCAAATCCATCTTGGCTCGCTTAAACTTATCGGATAATAATACCTCCCGCATAGAAACCATCTGAGGCTTCTTATTGGGCACCTCAATACCAATCGTACCCCGACCAGGAATCGGGGCAATAATCCGAATACCTAAAGCCGAAAGACTCAAAGCAATGTCGTCTTCCAAGTTCTTAATCTTGGAAATCCGCACACCCGGAGCTGGTACAATTTCATACAAGGTTACCGTTGGACCAATGGTAGCTCGGATCTTAATGATCTCGATCTTATAGTTCAACAGCGTCTCAATAATCTGATCTTTATTTGCTTCTAGCTCCGCTCGATCTATTTCAACTTTCTGATCTGAATAGTCCTTTAACAATGAGGTGACAGGATACTCATAAGAGCTCAATTCCAGTGTAGGATCATAGGGTTCCGAATGCTCCTTGTTCTCCTGCTGGATCGGTAAGATTGGCTTATCTGCCCCCGGCCCAGGATTATCTGGTGATTCTCCATCCCCGGCAACAGGCTCTCGGATTTCTAAATCCCCTTCTCCTGATTTCAGGGTGGTTGGCTTTTTACGTTTACGCTCTTCCAACTCAAAAGCCAATTGACTCCCTTCTGGAACCAATTCCTTCTCTTTTTCTTCCTCTACGCCCCGATCTCCACCAGGTCTCAACGCTGGAGGAGTTTCCTGCTTTACAGGGGGAGCAGGAGTGTTAGCCGCAGCAGTTGCTCGTTGTCTCCTCCGTCGACCATTCAAAATGGAACCGATGTAATCTTTGGTCTCCCCAATAGCCTTTTCAGGCGTCATGTCATTATAATTGGGGTTGAAACGCCAGGTTACCATCCCCGCTATTGCAAAGATGATCAATACAATCATTCCCAAAGTCCCCACAAAGTTGTGCAACCAGCCGCTAATACCTTGTCCGAAAGCACCTCCCCAAGGGAACCCATTATCTCCTGCAATAAATTCCAATAAGATCGTCGCCAACAACATGGATACCATGGTGTAGCTTAAGGTCGGTACAAAGGTCTTCAAGGGACGTTCCTGAATCAGATCACGCCCTACCCTTGCGAGCAAGTAGACAAAAACAAAAGAGCCCAGGCCAAATCCCCAAAAGAAGAACATATTAGAGACGATGGCGCCAAGGCGACCAAGCCAATTAGACATCTCTAGATTACCCTGTAATAGTAATTCCCAGGAAAACTTGAGTACTTTATCCTGGTCTTCCTTCCAGGTAAAAAGGTATGAGGTGAAGGCAATAAACAAATAGATGGCGAGAAACCAACACAGAACCCCAACCAACTTTGGAACTCGTTCATCCTTGATCCCAAGATTAAGCGATAACTGTCCCTTCTTCTTCTTCTTTGCCATATAAAACTGGTTCGCTGACTATTGTTTGTCTACAGAGAATATAGATACTGTATTAAAGGAAAGAATGAAAGGAGCGCTTCAACTTTCCTACTCTACTACTGGCAGAAATGCTTGATATAAGTTTAAATTATCTACCGGATATAGGGTTCAAATATATGAATTCTGAAACAGGCTTCCAAAGCCAGGCTCTTGTGGAGCGCATTACCCAACAATTTTGTGTGTTAAGCAAAAGCCGTAAGGGGATTGTCCTGGTCTCATTTGTGCTACAAATATTCCACGGAAAGGTATCAACTCAAAATTGTCCAAAGACACTGGAATTATTATCCTAGAAAATTAAAATATTTTAAGCTGCCGTTTTACATTAGCAAATAGAAAGAAGTTCTACCACGACTTGATAATTCCCTATTTGTCTAAGTACGGCCCAATCATAGCTCATTTTTCATCTCATTTTGTTGTCAATTTTGAGCTGATCACAAAAATTCTCAATCTGTCCTAAATCGGTTTTGACTTTAGGAGCGCATTGAATATACTACCTAATGTAGCCTGATACTACTTAAAACATACATTCTATGAAAGCCGCCGTGGACATAAGCATGTATCCCCTGGATGCAGAATATGAAACTCCCATTCTAGACTTCATTGCACGATTGAATCAACATGAAGGCTTGAAGATCCAAACCAATGCCCTAAGCACGCAGATCTCAGGAGATTATGATGATATCATGCAAATACTTACCCGTGAAATCAAGGAGAGCTTCTTAGCAGGAGGGACTCAAATAATGGTCCTGAAAATTCTAAACATTGATATACAATTGCCCTAATTATCTATGCAAGCCTTTACCAGTGAACAAATTGGTCAATTCCGCAGGGAAACGCCCGGTACCGATCAAGTCATTCATCTCAATAACGCTGGCGCAGCGCTCATGCCTTCAGTCGTTAAAGCAGCGGTTGATCAATTTCTTTCGGCTGAGTACTTAGCCGGAGGGTATGAAACTGCAGCAGATCAACGGGCAGATTTAGATCGTTTTTACACAGCGGTTGCACAACTCTTGAACGCGAAGAGCAAAAACATTGCCTTTGCGGGCAACGCTACCGATGCCTACAATAAAGCATTGTCTAGCATTCCGTTTGAAAAAGGAGATGTAATTCTCACTAGCTTAAATGACTACTCATCCAATCAGATTGCCTTCCTTCAATTACAGAAACTACGGGGAATCAAAATAGTGTTCAGCAAGGATCTACCTTCAGGTGGTCTGGATCCTGTCGATATGATCCAGAAGATGGAGACTTACCGTCCTAAGTTGGTAGCAGTTACTCATGTACCAACCAATTCGGGCCTTATCCAAGAAGTTGCTCAAATTGGCCGTGCCTGTCAAGATCGAGGCATCTATTATCTGCTTGATGCCTGTCAATCAGCAGGTCAATTGGTGCTGGATGTAAAAGATTTGGGCTGCGATTTTTTAAGTGCCACCACACGCAAATTTCTGAGGGGTCCGAGAGGAACTGGATTTCTATATGTCTCTAATCGCGTTTTAAATGCGGGTCTGAGTCCGCTCTTCTTAGATCTACATAGCGCAGACTGGAGTCAGGATGATCAATATACACCGCGCCAAGATGCGAAGCGCTTTGAGTTATGGGAAAAACCCTATGCCTTGATGCTCGGAGCTGCAAAGGCCGTGGAATATGCTAATAATATCGGATTAGATCGCATAGAACAGCAAGTCAAGTACCTATCGGGCTATCTCCGAGCTAGTCTTTCCTCCTTGCCAAAAGTACGGGTACTAGACAAAGGGATAAAGAAAGCCGGGATCGTAACATTTACCATGTCTGGCCTAGACCCTGTGGAATTGCAAGAACAACTGCGCAATCAAGGGATCAATTCTTCCCATACAACTTTAGCTTATAACCGATTCGACATGAAAGCCAAAAAAGCGAATTGGTTACTCAGACTCTCGCCACATTACTATAACACTTTGGCTGAATTAGACCGGACGATCGAAGTCATCGCTCAACTTTAATGCTAATCTAGAAGCCTCAACCACCCACTAATTCCCACGTTTTGTCTGAAATACTAGACAAAACCAACAGAAAATTTAACATTATTTTTTTACAATTATTTGTTTTAAAAACAAATTCGTTTTATATTGCAACCAAATTATTTTGTTTTGTTTTAAAAACTTAAATCTTCAAACATGATACGTGAAGATCGGATACAATTGAACGAGCGATTCATCAAGGTTTTCAGCTTACTAGAAGAAAGAGGAGTAGTGGTAAAGAATGACCGCAATGGTCGTGGGATGGGGGATTTTGCTGAGAAAGTGCTTGGAAATCGTGCCTACGGCCATATTATCCGAGCCTATCTAAACCCTGATGATAAACGTTGTATCGATTACCGTCAGGCACGTATTATTTGTAGAGAGTTTGGAGTTAATGAGTCCTATTTATTAGATGACATGGGTACTCCTTTCGGTTTTGAGATTCCAGAAGAGGTTAGTACCAGTAGTGATGGTGCCTTAAAAGGCAACATCTTGTTTACCAGCGTTGAGGCATTTGCAGGTACTTCCGTTGACGCGGGAAGCTTTGCTACGGAGGATAAGTCATTTTTCAGTGTCCCTGGTTTGAGTGGAGGGAGTTTAGTGAGTTTTCCAATCAGCGGAAACAGTATGGAGCCTATTATCAATGATAGCGATCTGGTAGTTTGTAGAGAAATTGCGGGGGTGCACGAAATAAATGATAACAAGATCTATGCGGTGAAAAATAATGGTTCCTTATGGGTAAAATATGTGCAACGCATACATAATACCAAGAACCGCGTTTCTCATCTCAAATTGATCTCTGCCAATCATCTAGAATACGATCCCTTCATTGAAGAAGTGAATGAATATACGCGTCTATATAGAGTGATCCGCAGAATTAGTGATCTGTAATTGGATCACACAGTGCTAAGATCTCTTAGCAGTTATATACCAATAATTTAACGTTTGAATTGAATACTATTGAATGGCTGTATGATAGAGGTATTGCAGCTTCTATTTCTAGCTATCGTAGTGTATAAAAGAGCGCTTTGAGAAGCAAAAACCTGTAAATCCCGAATGATCGTAAAGGTGAGATTTCCAAGCAATCCCTATGCTATGTTTTATGCATCATGCGAAGTCTTACCCCCAAACAACAAACACGCGCACAACACTGAGTTTTCAAACTTGTAACACATATTTTGTTTTGCTGTCCTTACACGAAGTCAAGATAAGGGCCTAGACTCTTATTGGCTTTGTGTGAGACTTCTGTGGTCTCAACAAAAAACATTGATCGCTTGGAAAATCCGAGCGATCAATGTTACCGAATAATGTTTTCAAACATTGTTATATCCTGCTGTTTTTTGATCATTCCCTCCCGAGCCGGACATGCTCGGGAGTTTTTTTATGTCCTGATCAAAGTCACGGCACTCTATTCTATGATGATCTTTTGGGTAGTGGCTCCCCTATCCGTTTGCAAGCGTACCATATAAAAACCACTTGGTAAATCAGAAACATCCATCTGAAACTGTTGTGCACCTATCGTTAGTCTATCCTGCTGGCTCAAAATCTGCTTACCATCCATACTAAACAATTCCAATGCTACATCGCTGCTATTTTCTGTAGTTACTGCAATATTGATTAGATTTCGGGCAGGATTGGGGAAGATCGAGACGATGGCGCCTAGAGATTCAATTTCTGTTACGGGTAGAACCGTTTGGTCATTCACCACTGTCCCTCTTTCTGGAGCCGAAGCGCAAGCCTGATCTCCTTCATTGCTACTTACACACACTTCTGATTGGTAATTGAAGATATCTAAGATTTCAATATCGTCAATATACCAGCCATCACGGCTTTCGACATCATCCGTACCAAAACGAAACCGGACTTGGATATCTTGACCAATGTATTCACTCAAGTCAATATAAGCAGGCACAAACTGACCATTGGTCGTCCCACTAAAGGCCTCTATTCCAGGGATGGCAAAGGTGCTGTAGTTCAATGGACGTAAGTTACCCCCACGGAAATATTTTTCGGTTGCCACAGCTTCCCAGGAACTTCCCCCGTCAGTTGAAATCTCTACGAAACCTCCATCAAAACCCGTCTCTGTATTGTAACGATGATAAAACCGAAGGGCGGGCTGGGTGCCCTCTATCCGAAATGGATTAGCCAAGAATAGAATTTGATCATTATCCGTATTGGTATTTTCAATAGACCAAGAACGTTCGCCACTGAAGGCAGGATCATCATCATTCACCTCCCAGATCGTCGTTCCATCCAAGAAATCGAAGACCCAGGTCACCTCTGTTTCCGCAGCTTCTACATCATCAAAAAACTGTTGCGTGGATTTGAGCTCTGCAGCTGTAAATACATCATAGGTTAACACCACAGTATCACCAGCGGCCATATCCCCGACTTCAAAAGTAATTTGATTCCCATTAAGGTCTACATTATCCGATCCTGTAGCAGAACCAGCAAGGTAAGTAGTTCCATCTGGCAATATATCATTCACCACCACACCGGAAATCGCTTCCGGTTTATGATTGTATACTTCAATGGTGTAATTGATCTCGTCTCCTGGATTGATTAATGGCGTAGCAGCTTTGGCAATCTTCAAAGTAGGAATACAGGTAGGATTGATCTCATAGCTTTCCGTCAGGTCATTACGATCATTCACAGATCCTTGATCAGCTCCAAAGCCCATTCCACGCCTGGCAAATACCTCCCAAATCAAACATTGGTTGGCTCCGCCATAAGTCATTTCATCTGCCATGAGAATGGCATCACGCCCATCTAGGAAACCCGGACTACAGGCCTGCAGTTTCATGCCATCCATTACTAACTGGATAGCCATATTATTACCTCCTGTGCCATTGATCATATCCTCATCAAAATCATGCACTTCAACCATGGACCAATACAGATCCCACAATGTTGCCGCCCAGATCTCTCCCAGCGGATGCGGAGCTCCTCTTTGCCCCGGCTGACCAGGTGCCGGATTAAACACTCTTCCACCGGTGCCAATGATATCTGCAAAAGTCTGACTATTAACATCCATATCGGAAGAATAGGGTAACCTTCTTACCCCCGTCCCACTTGCCGTTCGTGTCCAAACATAGGACCCCACATGCTTAGGCTCGGTGCCATCTTCGCCAGGCTTAACAGTAGTTACCAGCGAAAAGAAGTCACTCCACCCCTCTCCCATCTGTTCATCGTTGTCTAAGCAATTGCTATTGGCACCTCCGGTTAGTCGATTAGAAATTCCGTGGCCATACTCATGAATACTCACCTCATTATCAAAATCAGCATCTACGAAGGTGGGGCCAGAAACATCCGGTTGCTGCAACTTCACATCTACTCCCTGAGCTATGAAGCTTCTGATCGTCTGACAATCGGTATTCTTCAACATCAAAGTAGGGATTACCGGCTCATCAATCGAGGTAGGTCCTCCCATGTCGATTATTACATCTTCAAAATTACAGATGATTACGGCGATGGCGCCTGCTTGTTGAGCATTGATCGTTTTCTCCTTAAAAAAACACTCGCCCCGATCAATCATGGCAATTTTTCCATTCACCTCCTCGGCATTACTCACCGCGTTACACAACAAACTTGGGCTATTGGAATTATCTACGGCATTAACTATGCGTCCTTCTAGCGGGGTATCTGTGATACTTGGCCCGAAGGTCGCTATTCCTGTTTCAAAAGCACCTCTGATCGGTTCTGGCTCCAATACCGTGAAGAGATCGTTCCCTTGGCGATCAAATAGATACATTTGCATCACCGGAGTAAAACCATCAATTGGCGTAAAGAAATTAGCATTATTTACTTCATCATCACTCGGATCAGCGGGTTCACGATAAGGATCATCTCCGAAATCTTGAGCATGAGAACGTAAAGCGTCATTATCTGCCCCTCCGTTACCATAGTTGTTCTCCTGAAAATTACCCGCTGCCTCATCAAACCCATAAGCGTAGGTAAAATCGTGCATGAAATTACTGATGTAAAAAAGCTGTGTAACAGCAGCCTCGGTATAACTTTCAGGCTCCATACTGAGATCTAAAGGAAAATCAAATTGCAAAGAACTTCCGCCATCTGGTTCATCGCCGGCAGAAACATTATTACCATCTCGATCGTGAAAGGCATGAACATTGTTTCCTCTCGTAATGGTGTGTTCTGCCCCAGCTTGGCCATCGGTATCATGCCACCCAAAGGGCGAAGCAGTCGGATCAGCTGGTGATGTAACCAATTGTCTTGCTCCTTGTAAAGGATTAGCTAAAGGAACAGGAAAGACGTTATAGGTTTCGCCAGCAAATGGGGGAAAATTCCCATCCCCCTTCAGGGCCTCCGTTAAGCCTTGAAAAGCAGGAGACTCTTTATGGGAACAAGCTGCTGTATGTTGATGAGCCTTATGCTTAGAAAAAGTACAACGCAACACTCGATCTCTCTTGTATAGCACCTTACCATCTTGTGCATCGACCAGTACATCCCACGCTTTGAGCGATCTACTTGCTTCCTGCAAATGCACTCTCCAAACCAATTCTACCACCTCACTTCCAGGCTTTGGCCAAAATAGAAGTTGAACTCTCAAGTCTGTAGCTGCTGTCTTACCCGGAGAAAAGACATAAGAGTACTCATTTACCTTCTCTTTGAATTGTATCGAATTATCTGCTGTCAATTCCAAATGTTCTAGCGCATGTGTGACGGCACTAGCAGCATCAATATTGGCAGTAGTATACTTCACCTTTTCACTTAGTTCAGGCACAAATCGATTGGTAGCATATCCTACTTTCCCGTCAGGCTTAATATGCACTCCGATGATGGCACCTTCTACTTCAATATTCTGATAATGTTGAAGAAGGTAATAGTGCGTGACCAAATTGTGCTTGCTTTGGAATTGATGGCTAACTTTCACTTCTTCTATATCAGCGGGAAGCAAGCCCCATGAAGTGGACTGCTGTTCTACGTGTCGAAGTGCTACATCTAAAGGAGTTTGTTTTTGTGCATTACTCAAAAAGGGTGAAAAAAGCATGGCGATTATTGCCAGCCATGGGAGGACTCTTCTACACATCTTGCTGCAATTTTAATCTTGGTTAGAAAAGAAAGAGGCATGCTATCTCCGGGTTAAAAAACTGCTCTTTCTATGGTTTGTTCAGTGAATTTGGCTCAAATTTATGTATTTTCTCTGGCGTTCAGCTAGCCACTGTCCACTCATTGTACCTCCTACCCGACAATTGCGGGCATGCCTTATAGCATTTTGTACAATGAACGTCTTTTTTTGAGTGATCCCGTTTTCCTTCTTTTATACTACTTTTGTGCCAAATGCATAAAAAAGAAAAAGATATTATCTACGGTCGTCATCCAGTGGTAGATGCCATTGAGGCCGGCGTATCCTTGGACAAGGTTATTTTTCAGCAGGGCGTGAGAGGGCCCTTGGAAAAGGAGATTCGTCAATTGACTAAGGCAGCCAACATTCCATTACAAATAGCACCGAAGGAAAGGATGAACCGATTGGTAAGAGCCAATCATCAAGGCATCATTGCTTTGATTGCCCCAATACCCTTCTACAGGATTATGGATGTACTACCTACGATCTATGAACGGTCAGAAACACCCCTAGTGGTGATGCTGGATGGAGTTACCGATGTCCGCAATCTTGGTGCCATCGCCCGGACCGCAGAAGTATGTGGTGCCCATGCACTAATTGTCCCACTAAAGGGGACGGCCCAGATCAACGCTGATGCTATGAAGACCTCCGCTGGTGCATTGGCGAAGATTCCTGTTTGTCGGGAGCCAAGCTTGGTTAAGGCCGTAGACTTTCTCCAGCAATCCGGCCTTTCGGTGATGGCGAGCAGTCTCAAAGCCGATAAATCTATCCACCAACTGGACTGGACGCTCCCCCTTGGTCTAATCGTAGGTTCCGAGGGAGAAGGGATTAGCACAGCCATGGAAAAGGCAGCTGATGAATTATTCATTATCCCCCAACAAGGTACTACCGATTCCCTCAATGTATCTGTGGCAACAGGTATGATTTTGTATGAATGTATGCGACAAAGACACCTCCTATAGTGGACACGATTGATGATAAAAGCCTGATTTAGCAGCAGTACCGATTTTTTTACTATAATTGTGTATGTTAACAGCTTAATCATTAACAAACGCTATCATATATGAGGTTTCTGGCCTTTCTGGTATTCCTTACGTTTCTGGCTTTTGCCATCTGGGCACGTTGGTACTTCGTATGTGAAGTACGACAGCAATGCGAAAAAGAACCCACCGATATTCGGCTCAAAACCCTAAGCCTCACCGACGGCGACAAGATCATTTTGCAAGGCTATGACCAATTCGCCTTCGATTCGGCCTCCGTCGACGCCCGCCTAAACGATGATAATCGAGCCTTTTTGGATACTGTAGCAGCCATCCTGAAAGCAGATACAACTAGAGATCTTACTATAACCGCCTTTTATCGTACCACAGAAACTGGCATTGATCCGCCGGGCTGGTATGAAGATCTGGGCACGGCTCGTGCGGCTTACGTGAGGGGTCTACTCGAACGTAGAGGGGTAGATCCGTCCAGAATCAAGCTAGATCATGGCGTGAGTGAGGATATTACCTTAGGTGTGCCCTTACTATTTGAATTGTTTGATCCGAATGCGATCCCGGACGATTTTGATAATCGTGGACTGGCCTTCGAGTTCAACGATATGACCTTCTCAGATGCCAATTTCCGCTTCAATTCGGCAGAATTTATACCCGGAGAATCCTTCATCGATTATGCGGATTCGGTAAAAACCTATCTCTCCCTGCATCCGGAGGAAAAGATCATCATTACGGGACACACGGATAGTAAAGGTACCTCAAAATATAACTACAACTTAGGCATAAAACGTGCAAAAAGTGCGTTAGAATACTTCCGAGAGCTTGGCGTTAGCGCCACAATAGAAACACGTTCTGACGGAGAAACCCAGCCGGTAGCTCCAAACAAAAGGAATGGGAAAGATTTCCCAGAAGGACGTCAGAAAAATCGCAGAGTTAATTTCACCATTGAGTAAGAACACTCAAAACACTATACTTTATGGAAGGTCTTCAAGATTTGTTCGCCAATTTCGACTCACAGGATAGCTACACGATACTAGCTATCATGTTCATTGCCTTGCTATTTGGTATGCTAATCGGCTTCCTGCTTAGATCAGGTGCAGTAAGAAAGCTGCGAAAGGAACTAAAAGCAGAGAAAAAAAAACTGAGCGAGCTTCAACTTGAGAATGAAACGCTACTCGGAAAACAGGCAGAGTACGAAAAACAGCTGAAGCAGGCGGAATATAACCTCGTCTCTTATACTGATCGTATTGATGAGTTGGAGAAAGAGAAGGCCAAACTCCTAAAGGATGTCTATCATGTTAATCAACAGTTGGAAGAGATCCAAACGACCGATAGAGAATACAACACCATCATTGCTGGTTTAAAGGATGAGATCACACAGCTAAAGACGGAAAATACCCAGCTGAACAAGGTGGTAGAGGATGAGGACGAACAAGTGGATAATATGGCTCAGATGCAAAGCCTCTACAATGCTACACGCCAACAATTAGCTACCTTCGAATCTAGGTTGAGCCATCTTGATGAAGAAAATGAAACCCTGAAGGCTGAACTGGCCGAGTTGAAAGTACTGCAGGCTCAAGCACCGACACAAGCAGATGCACCTAAATCAGCTGATCCCATCCTATCTTTTGTAGAAGAGGGGGAAACCTCCGAGCCGGATCCTGAAAGTTTGGCAAAAGCTGATAAAAAGGTGCTCAATGAAAAGATCATCATCGAAGATCACGAAAAGGATGATCTTACTTTGATCAACGGCATTGGTCCCTTCATTGAAAAGAAACTCAATGATATCGGCATCTATACCTATCAACAAATAGCCGATTTTGATGGCCCAAAGATCGAACAGGTAACACGCGATGTTGCGTACTTCCCAGGCAGAATTGAAAAGGATGATTGGGTAGGTCAAGCCAAAAAGTTGTTGGCCATGAAAACCAATAATCCAGCCGCTCTTAAGAAAAAAGCAAGCCATCCTACGGACCCTAAAAACCTTAAGATTGTAGAAGGTATTGGTCCCAAGATCGAGCAACTCCTGAAAGATGGTGGCATCGATAACTGGCAAGATTTGGCAGAAGCTACACTGGAGCGCTTGCAAGAGATTCTGACGGCAGCTGGCGAACGCTACCGCATCCATGACCCTAATACCTGGTCCAATCAAGCGACACTTGCAGCCGCCGGAAAATGGGCAGAGTTGGAAAAGTACCAGGATGAATTGAAAGGAGGGCGAGTAGTGGATTAGATTCTGAATTTGTCCACAACCATTGTTCTCGACCAGCTGTTTTCAATAAGATAAGGTCGCTAAGCTCGTCTGCCGAAAAGGTAGACTTGCATCTCTTAAGTATGCTCATTCCATGACAACAGAGGATTTCAAGAAGATTGCGGATACTATTCCACATGAGCCGGGTGTTTATCGATTCCTTGATGAATCGGGCATTATCCTATATGTTGGAAAAGCCAAAAGTCTGCGCAATCGAGTGGCTTCTTATTTTGGTGAACGAAAAGGACGAGCCCATAAGACTCGAGTGCTGGTAAAAAATGCAGATCATCTGGAGTTCACCTTAGTAGAAACAGAAGCGGACGCCTTACTATTGGAGAACTCTCTGATCAAAAAGTATCAGCCACGATACAATGTGATGCTCAAGGACGGGAAGTCTTATTCATATCTCTGTATCAAGAAGGAACGGTTTCCCAGAGTTTTCATTACTCGTCGTGTTATCCGAGACGGATCAACTTACTTCGGCCCTTACACCTCCAAATATCGACTTAAGATAATCCTGGATCTCATCAAGCAATTGTTCCCGCTCCGCACTTGTACCTTGAATTTATCTCAGTCGAATATTGATGGCGGCAAATTCAAAGTTTGCCTAGAGTATCATATCAAGAATTGCATTGGACCATGCGTTGGCTTTGAATCCGAGGAAGAATATAATGAGCGGGTTGCTCAGATCAGGAATATCCTAAAAGGGAACTTCAGTGCCGTCATCCAGCATTTCAAAAAAGAAATGCAAAAAATGGCCGAAAACTTAGAGTTTGAGAAGGCCCAGCAAATGAAGGAGAAACTGGACGCCTTCAATGACTATCAAGCCAAGTCCACCGTAGTTAGTACCAAAATCCGAGATGTAGATGTCTTCACCATTGCATCCTCGGAGAAGGAAGCTTATATCAACTATCTGAAGATCGTCAATGGTGCGATCATCCACACGCATACCCAAGAATTGGTGATCAACCTGGACGATGAGGAGGAGGATCTACTACAGTACACCATTCCAGTGCTACGGGAACGATTTAATAGCATTGCGCAGGAGTTGATACTCCCTTACCCTATCACTTTGACGGAGGAAGATCTTACGATCACTGTACCCAAGATCGGTGATAAGAAAAAACTATTGGAGCTGTCTGAAAAGAACGTGAAGTTCTACTTAATGCAAAAACAGAAAGAGGCGGTCAGCCGCACCAATAAGCAAACTCCCGCAGAACGTATATTGCGTACCATGCAGAAGGATTTGCAAATGGATGTCTTGCCCATTCACCTAGAATGCTTTGATAACTCCAATATTCAAGGAGCCCATCCGGTATCCTCCTGTGTGGTGTTCAAGAATGCTAAACCCTCTAAAAAAGATTATCGCCATTTCAATATCAAAACCGTTGAAGGCCCGAATGATTTTGCTTCGATGGAGGAAGTAGTTCGGCGACGTTATTCCAGATTGGTGAGAGAAAACAGTCCCTTACCACAATTGATCATCATTGATGGAGGGAAAGGGCAGCTGAGCGCAGCTACCAAGATTATACGGGAACTAGGCATAGAAGACAAGGTCACCATCATTGGGATCGCCAAGCGTTTGGAAGAAATCTTTTTCCCAGATGATCCTATCCCCTTGTATATCGATAAAAAGTCGGAAACGTTAAAGGTAATCCAGCAGGCGAGGAATGAGGCACACCGTTTTGCGATCACTTTCCACCGAGATCAGCGTTCTCGTGCCTTTCTTGGCACTGAACTTACGGATATTCCAGGCATCGGCGACAAAACCGCAGAGAAATTGCTAACGCATTTTGGCTCCGTAAAGAAACTGCGCCAAGCCACGGCTGCACAGATTGCAGAGGCAAGTAATCTAAATGTAGCGAAAAAGGTAATGGATTACTTCAAGGAGGGAGAAGGTCCTAAGGAAGCTTAGGCTCCCTAGCCTCGTCTTCCGAAGTCCAAGGTTTAGTCATCCGAAGTTTCCCTTAGGCAGGACCTAGTTAAACTTCGGATGACTTACTTGCAGTCGCCAACTTCGGATGACTAAAGCTCGCCCCCTAACCGTCAGAAAACAACTTGCGCAACACCTCCGGATCGCCCAGATAGTCACCAACATCTTCCAACTCAAAAGTATAGGAATCCTTATCCCTTAAAGGTATTTTGGAAAGTGCAGAGCGAGAGGCATACCAAAGTCTACCATCTTTCGTGTAAACTAGCATCGTGTTCGGCGAAGAAAGATCCAGGTGTATCCGTGAATCATTATTATATGCCAAAAGGCCATTCAATTCATGGTTAATAATCTCAATTCTCTCCGCCTGCAATGCATTCCCATACTGATCTTGAAACTCGGCCAACAATTCATGCTTCTCTTCAAAACGTTTCAGTACATCACAGTTAAAAATGCCGAGCCCTCCAATCTGCAGTCTAGGTGTAGCTTGGTCAAAGGCCTTTTGCACCGTAAGGAATTTCTCTTCCGTCACAGCAACCTGTTCTCGATAATCTTCAATCAATTGCCTCCAATTGGGTCGCTGGTCGGCCATTAGTTCTTCTTCAAAATCACGGCCAAATCTCGCTAGAAAGCTAAAGCCGCGAGCTCCATTATACCTCCAGAAGAATCGATGGCCATAATCCGTTCTTTTGAACTCAGAAGGCCATCTGTTGTTTTTGAAACGATCATCCAGGAGTGCGCGCCGCAGGCCTAATGCCCTCAGAGAATCATTTGTAACAGATTTCGGAAGCAGAAGCTTTACACAGGGCCAAACCAACTCCACTGCTTTTGCCTTTTCGACCAAGGGTTGATCAAAGGCTAACTGGCGAGCCAGTAACTTCCCTTTATAAACCAGGAATAGAGAATCAGCCCTTCTAGGGTCGATTTTCCCTTCCTTTCTCGTACCCAGGCTGGCATTGAGTTTATGTACGATGCCATCATATTTAATTTCCAATGTAAAGCGATTCTCTCCTCTATTTTTCTGCTTAATTCTCAGGTCGCAGAATCGCAAACCGCGTGTCTGTAATCGGGCTTTTTTACTATCTCGTTTCCTTATCTTCCACATGAAGCCTTCAAAAGCGGTCAACTCCGTGTTTTCCCCCGTTCGATCTTCCATCCGAAAGAAACCTTTTCCCTTATAGCTCCAGGTTGACCTCAAGCGTAGGTTGTAGTACTTGGGCTTGCGATAGATATTTCGAATATCCAGGTGTCCCACAAAATGCGTTCCTGCGTATCTATTCCTCTCTTCAATTCCATCGTGGAACCGTTCATCAAAGGTTCTCAAGTCTATCGGTTCTCCATCCTCTATATCGTCATTTTCATAGACCCCCAGTAATTCAGGGATCAAATCATAGGCCAATTGTAATTGTTCGAAAGTGTCCGGATACTTATCCCAATAGGTATTGCTGGGCCAATCCAAAGGTAGGTCGCCAATCGAATCCGTGACACTGCCCAAAGAAATTTGTCGCGTGCCTTCGGCTTCGTAGGAAATCACATCCTCTCCCGTCTTCCAACTTTTGTTCTCCTCATCATATTGCCAAAACTGCGTACCTTCCGCCAACTGTGTTTGCACAAAATCCAAGGTCAATTCCTTGTTTTCCTGTAACTTCAAGCTTTTCCCTGCTTGATCATAGGCACGAACCTCAAACATACCTGTAGAATTGAAGTAGCCAGGGGCTCCATCATACTCCAACTGCATTGGAATTCTACTAACAATGAAATCTGCCGGATCACGGAATTCTCGGTATTGAACAAGCACTTCTCCTTCCACGGGCGTACCATCTTTGTAGGTAAAAGCATTAGCGGGAATCTTGATCTTGGTTCCAGATCGTTCATAAGTCAATTCACTTGGCTGCCCACTAGGCACCAAGATGTAGGTACTTTCCACATTCCAGTCCGCTTTTTCTACGATTACTTCCACGCGTCGATTGCGAGCCATAGCCGCTTCGCTAGTATCTTGGCTAAGTGGATCAAGGTAGGCAAGTCCTTCTACCGTAATATCTTGCTCATCAAAGCCGTATGCCTTGATAGCCTCTTTAACACTCAGGGCTCTCCGATCAGATAATTCTTGGTTATAGCCTAAATTGCCACGCCGATCAGTATGTCCAATGAGACTAACCCGGTAACGCTGGGATAGGTCCAATTTGGCTACTTCTGCATCAATAGTGGCGCTGGCTTTTTCGGTCAAGCCATGCTTAGCATAGTCAAAATATACACGATAAAAACTCACAGGTTGAGCCAGCATTTGAGTAGCTGACATAAGAAGTAGGGCAAGTATGCTTGCCCGAAAGAGGGGGGTAATAGTAAGGCGCATTTGGATTAATTTAATGTACTTCCAATTAAAGTAGAATATAAGCTTATCCCTTTAGACGATCAAGAAAGCAAACAATTAAATTAAACCAAACATTAATATTACGCTCTTTAACCTAGTCATCCGAAGCCCAAGGCTTAGTCATCCGAAGTCTTTCCTAGGCAGGACCTAGTTAGACTTCGGATGACTTGCAGCCACCAACTTCGGATGACTCAGCCCAGGCTTTAGTTTCGCAAGGCCTCTTCTACCGAGATACGCACGCCATCCTTATACGACACCACCCAGGCATCCTTTAGTCCCATCTCTTGTAATTGCGTTTGTAGCTGTTTGGCGTCTTCGTATACGCGAAAACGGCCAAGGGCAATCTTTTGTAGTTCATTTCGGGTTTCCAGAGAAAGCTGGTCTGTTGTTTCCAGGCTATTGTCGATGCGGCGTTGTTCATAGGCACCGATCTGCACACGGAACCAAACCCCATAGTTATCAGAAGAGGCTTGCATTTCTTTGGTAACTGTGGCAAGTTGACTCCTCAGGTTATTCATTTCGCTGCGCAAAGACTGGTTTTCCGCTTGAGTTTGAGTTAACTCATCACCAGAGCCTCCGAGCATATTTTTAGCTTGCGTCAATTCTCTTTGTAGCGTAGCTACTTGGTCTTCACATTGCTTCAAGGAAGATTTAGCAGATTCTACTTCTGCAGTCAACTCTTTAGAGGCGCTGCAGGAAGTCAAAGTCATAGCCAAGGCTATAGCAATTAGGGGGAAGAGGTTCTTCATGTTGGAGTAGTTTTGGTTATATAAAAGTAATCTTAGTTAATCGCTTCCGTTAAGCCTTCTCCATCGGAGACTAGGCCTGCAGTTAATGGGATGGATCGGTTTTGTAGGAAAGTTTAGAATTGCGAGAGAAAGTCCATGAATTAGGCTTTCGGTAAGTGTTGTTCACTTATAGCAATACGAACTGACCGTCAGATAGATGCTTAAAAGGTCTATTAATTCCCCTGTTCTATCCAACTCAAGATGAATGCGAGTAAAACACGCATTCTACACAACCAATACACCAAAATACTAATCTCTCTAAAATATCTCCCTTAGCTGACCCATCCTAGGGATGATTTGGTATTTTAGGCACCACAACAAAGTGGAAGGGATTCGGACTTGGCTGGCCTCTTGCATTTCTATGCAAATAATAGGCGGACTGAAAACTGCTTAATCATAGATCGTCTAAACTTCAGTGTCACCTTTACCCAAGGAATCTACACTATTCTAGTATTTCCTTGAGTATTAAACCACAAATAAATCCATACAATTCAACAAAATGAAAATGAAACTATTTTCCTTCTCCTTCGCCCTCTTACTTAGTGTATCCCTGTTTGGGCAGCAAAAAAATACTGAGATCATTTGGGATGAATGGGGCATTCCACACATTTATGCCCAAAACCTCGAAGAACTAGGCTTTGCCTTTGGTTGGGCCCAGATGCATAGCCACGGCAATCTCATCCTAGAACTTTACGCTAAATCCAGAGGACGTGCCTCAGAGTATTGGGGAGAAGAATACTTCCAAAATGACCAGATGGTACATACGCTTGGCTTTCCAGAATTAGCCAGTGTTTGGTGGGAAAATCAAAAGCCGGAGATCAAGCCCTACGCTACGGCCTTTGTTGACGGCATGAATGCCTATGCTGAAGCCTTCCCAGATCGGATCGATGAAGCCAAAAAGGTAGCGCTACCGATTGAACACGAAGATGTCATGCGCCACTATCTGTTTGTGATTTACAGCCGTTTTGTCGGAGGTGGAGACATCGGACGTTCTCAGTACTGGGCCCGACGAGGGTCTAATACTTACGCTGTTAGTGCTGAACGCTCGGCCTCCGGCAACGCCATGCTGGTTCAGAATCCGCATCTTCCTTGGTTTGACGAATGGCTATTTTACGAAGGTCATCTCAATGCACCGGGTATCAACACTTATGGTGCCACCCTCGTTGGCTTCCCTACCCTAGGTATCGCCTTCAATGAACAATTGGGCTGGAGTCACACCAATAATACCATCGACAATGCAGACCTATATGAGCTGACGCTAAAGGATCAAGGTTATGTCTTGGATGGCTCGGTTAAGCCTTTTAAGGTAATGAAGAAAGCCATCAAGGTCAAGCAAAAGGACGGTACCGTTGCTGAAAAAGCCCTGGACATCTACGAATCCGAGCACGGAAGAGTCGTTAGTCAAAAGGGTGACAAAGCCTTAGCCATACGCATGCCAGGTTATGATCGCTATCATGCCGCTTTGCAATGGTGGAAAATGGGGACAGCCAAGAATTTTGGGGAATTCGAAGCAGCCCTGAAGGAAGTACAAATCCCATTCTTCAACATTATGTATGCTGATCAAAAGGGAGATATCTTTTACATGTTTAATGGCCAGGTGCCCAAGCGCAGTAGTGGGGATTGGGGCTTTTGGAGCAATATCGTACCTGGTGATAATTCTAAACACATCTGGACAGATGTCCACTCCTACGCGGAGCTACCAAAAATCAAAAACCCTCCTGCGGGTTGGCTACAGAATGCCAATGACCCACCCTGGACTAGCACCTTCCCGATGCAACTCAATCCTAAGGACTTTCCTCCCTATATGTCCCCCATTCGCATGACTTATCGCCCGCAACGCTCTGCTCGCATGCTAGCAGAAGATGAGTCCATCACTTTTGACGAGCTGGTGGAATACAAACTATCTACCCGCTGGGAGATGGCGGACCGACTCTTGGATGATCTCTTTGCTGCCATCGATGAACATGGCTCTGACCTTGCTAAGGAAGCTAAGACGGTACTAGAGAACTGGGATCGAGAATCCAATGCAGATAGTAAAGGGGCAGCCCTATTCTATCTCTGGTCCAATAAATTCAACCCTTGGAACCCTCAAAACTACAAGGAGCAATGGTCCTTAAAGGCAGCAAGGACAACCCCCGATGGTCTAGCCGACCCAAAGAAAGCTGTCGCACTCTTAGAAGAAGCAGCGACTGAACTCAAGGGAGGTTATGGAAGCCTCGATATTCCATGGGGAGACATTTATCGGATCACCTACAATGGCCTTGACCTTCCCGGCAACGGTGCAGATGGTAGCGTCGGTGTATTCCGAGTCGCTTGGTCCAATGGTTTGGAAGATGATGGTAAGATGCACATCAGTGGAGGCGATTCTTGGGTTTCCGTGATCGAATTTGGAGATAAGGTCCGGGCCAAGGCCTTGATGAGTTATGGAAATTCTACGCAAAAGGGTTCGCCGCACTATGGAGATCAGCTCAAGCTTTTCTCCAAAAATGAATTGCGAGAGGTATACTTTTATCGAGAAGATGTAGTACCTCATGCAAAGCGTACGGAGACCTTGAAGAAAGGGCGATTTGTAGAGAAATAATTACCTTGCTGAAAGCAAACATCCGAATTTTGCTTGGCCTTTCCTGAGGAGATTTCGGATGTTTTGCTCTTCCTCTTTTACTGAAAAAAGCTTCGATCTATGTCTTTACGTAAAATAGTCTCCCTCCTCTGCCTCTGTTATTCATTTTCGATCCTTGGCTTTGGTCAATCAGAAAGACCCAAGAAGGTGTTGTTCGTGGGTAACAGCTACACCTACTTTTGGAACCTACCGCAGGTCACGGCGGCTATGATGAAGGCCAAGAAGCAAGCTTTTACCACGCAACAATCTACTGCGGGAGGTGCTCATTGGGGACATCATTGGCGCAATGAGCGAGGACTACAAACGAAAAGCAAGATCCAGGGCGGGGATTTTGATGTCGTGATTCTCCAAAATCACAGCCGCAGTACCATTGATCGGCCGGATAGTTTGATGTACTTCGGTGGGCTTTTCAATGAGATGATCAAGAAAAGTGGGGCCAAGACTTACCTCTATATGACTTGGGCTAGATCCTGGGACCCTTATATGCAGGCCCCTATCAAAGCCAAGTACATGGAGTTGGCGGAGCAGATCGGCGCTACTATTGTTCCAGTTGGCCCTGCTTGGGAAAGGGCGAGAAGCTTACGTCCAGACTTGGAATTCTACGATCCGGATGGAAGTCATCCCTCGGCTTTAGGCACTTACCTCACAGCCTGTGTTTTCTACGGGGTACTCACTGGAGAATCACCGATCGGCCTCCCCACTCGCCTAACACGTAAGGATAAAGATGGAGAATTTCTTTTCTTGAATATACAAACCGAACAAACAGCAATCTTCTGTCAGAAAGTAGCGGATGAGATTATTCAATCTTATAATAAATAGGTTAGCGTTTTTTCAAAGAAGAGTTTCGAATTACCAATTCTGAGGGGAGTACGATCTCTTGTTTAGCAATGGCAACTGACTCTGCTTGCACTTGCTGCAGAAATAACATGGCCACCTCCTTGCCTAAATCCACGGTAGGCTGTTTGATGGTACTGAGGGTAGGGAAACAATAGGCGGCATGCGGTTCATCATCAAAGCCGATAACAGCGATATCATCAGGTACGGTCAAGCCATGCTCCCGGATCACGTGCATCGCCGCCATGGCAATATTATCATTCACGGCAAAAATTCCATCCGGGGGTTCAGGTAGAGTCAGGAGCTTCTTCGTGGGATAAGCCCCTTTGAAAGTTCGGAAGCCCGTTGGGAGAATATATTCTTCCCGGATATCTAGTCCATGCTTTTCTAATACATCCAGGTAAGCAGTGAGCCGCTCTTGCGTAACAGAAAGTCCTTCCGGCCCTTTTAGATGTGCAATCCGCTTACACCCCATCTGGATAAGGTGCTCAACCGCCATCACGGCTCCAGAATAATGATCTACCCGCACGGTGGGTGCTTCAATTTCACAATCTCGGTCAAAGAGGATCAGAGGTACTTGCTGGGCCAGAACGCGCTGAAAATGGCTATAATCCTTCGTTTCACTAGATACCGAAGCAAAGATACCGTCAACCCGGTTGGCTAGAAGATTGTCAATGTAAGAGACCTCTGGTTCGTAAAACTCCTTAGTCTGAAAGATGCTGACGGTGTATCCTTGCGGCTCCAGTATCGTTTGAATACCGTCCAAGATAGCCGCATTAAAGTAGCCCGTAATATTGGGAACAATCACTCCAACATTATAGGTTTTTTTGTTGAGTAAACTTAGAGATACTCGATTGGGTTGATAGCCCAGTTTCTGTGCATATTCTTGGATGTGCTTGCGTGTATATACGTTGATGGAGGGATGGTCCTTCAGGGCGCGCGAGACCGTGGAGGGCGAGCAGTTGAACTTTCGGGCGATGTCCTTAATCGTTATGATCTTCGGTTTACTCATCGTAACCGAAAATACAAATTTGTTAGAGATCCCAAAATCAGGTGGCCCCTTTGAGCCTCTGCAATATTGATCGCAAAGGCTCAAAGAGCGGCCTATTTTATTGCTTGATCCACTTCAAGGTTCGCAATTGATCACCTGCTTGGAATCGACAATAAAAGGTTCCCGAAGGAAGACGGCTGGTATTCACCTGATATGTATGCATTCCTGCTGGCTGATTCTCCTGTAGCAATGTTTGTACCAGCTGTCCATTGCTATTGAAAAGATTAATTTGAACTGCACTGCGTTCTAGTAGGGTATACTCCAAAGTAGTAGCGCGCTGAAATGGATTGGGGAAGTTTCTTACAGCGAAAACCTCTTCCACCTCATCTCTTGTATTGGTCGTTGGTTCGGACTGTAGGCGCAGATTATCAATCATCCAACCCCAACCTTCCACAAAGGGATCAGAGACTAGTCGAAAACGCAGATACACCTCTTCTCCAGCACTAAAATGTTCCAAAAGATTAATGTCATGATTAAGGATAAGATCGGGAGAACCACTACGGTTTTGCTGATAAGCTTGCAACCACTGCGGATCGTATCGAGAATCATACCCTTCAATCGTTTCCCAGGTTTGCCCTCTATCCGTTGTGCCTTCAACGGTGACAAAGTCGTAGAAGAAAATAGAGGTGAAGTCATCCGTATCACCAGGTTCTACCAAAACAATCTCATCAAAAGTCAAAATGGAAAGATTTGGGTCGATCAAGATTGGTTTCTGAAAAACGGCAATAAACTCTTGATTCTGGCCGGGATAAGGGTGAGGTGAATGCAAGGCGGCATTATCGAAGCCTGCCTCCGTATAAGTATTGAACCCTAGACGGGCAAAATCCGATTGTCCTTGATCAAAATCATTTTCATAATTACTAATGACATCTTCGTCCACATCATATAAGAAAGTCTCCGTAGATGATTTCAGGGATTCACCATCCAAATAGGAAACGACCTCTATTCTACCTTTGACAATGGTATCATTAGGAATATTGAGACCAAACTCAAAAGATTCTGTAGTGGGATCCGCATTGGGTCCCAAGACTTGGCGATCCTCCAATATCACCCCATCACCGACAGAAGCGGTAATCTGGATAACGGTAGAATCATAGACAGACCTCAATTGTGTTTCCCCTAATACCAAGCCATCAAAACCTTCTGCATTAACTTGTAGCTTTGGACCTAGCAATGCCTCAATTGGCTCATACCCCTCCAGCTCTGGAAGGCTTACACTCCAAATCCCTCTACCATGAGTGGCCAGCACTACCTCATCATTCACAATCTTCATCTCCCAAATCCCCACTGGGGGTAAGCCGTTGTCAGCATAGGCCCAACTACCTCCACCATCCAAGCTTTCAAACAAACCTATCTCCGTGCCAGCCCAAATTTGGTTGGTGTCAAAAGGCATTACCAATAAACTATAGACGGCCACATCCGGAAAACCATTGGTGCTTTCGTCGATATTGCCAACAAAACCCGAGATATCCTCCCAAGTCTGGCCAAGATCCGTTGTTTTCAGAACCTTCGGGCCATCAGCCATGGAGAACAGGGCAAAGGCCGTGTTCTTATTCATCGGGTGTGTCGCAATACCTGACACAGCACCCAATTTAGCCCTAGGGTAGTCATTAGTTGGGAAAAAGGAAAAGCCACCATCTGTACTCAATACCATCCCTTCCTCTTCAGACATCTCATTAGCGGTCCAAATAACATTCGGGCTAGCCAAAGAGACCTCAATCGGATTCCCAGATCGTCTAAAGGACCATTCGTTAGGCATTTGGATCACTTCCCAACTTCCTCCAAAATCATCCGAGCGAAGTACACCCAAATCACTGATGGCAAACACTAGGTCTGGATCTTGCTTCGAATTGGCTAATCTGGTGATGAAGGGGCCGCTCCCTGGTAAGTCCAAAGGTTGCCAACTCTGACCACCATTTAAGCTTCTGTAGACATTGTTGAATTGAGAAGATTCCAAGATCTTATTAGGCTCAAGATAGTGCCAAGCAGCTTCAAAACCGTCTCCACTGGGTGCGGACAACCACTCACTTAGGCTATCTGGATTCTCTAGGGAAAGCCAACTGCCATTATCCTGTGTTCCGCCAATGTATCGATCCCCCCCATTCATCTTGTCTACTCCATAAAATTGCGAAGTATTGTAGCCTTTCTGCGTAGGATATATAATGCTAGATTGCCCAAAACCAACAAATTCTTCCTTGAAGCTATCTCCAGTTTGGGTGAAGGTTTCCCCACCATCTTCCGAAAATGCTAGTCCACCATCATTCGCATTCAAAAGATAAAATTCACCAGTCTCTTCATCTATCGGGATAAGTATTATCGTATGATGGTCTACGTGAACCCCCTTAGTTCTAGCCTCTGGAAAGCTATTCCGATATTGGCTGTAGCCATCCGTTACCGGGAAAAAACTACCTCCATGGCTATCCCTAGTACCCGCGGTATCGACGTTTACACTAATACTTAGCATCGGCCCTGCCCCTGCCACAAAAACCCGATTGGAATCAAAAGGATGAATCGCAATGGCATTATCATACCATCCTTGTCCGGATAGCCAGTTACCAAAACTACCTCTCACCTCTTTCCAATTCTCGCCGCCATCTTGGGAGAGGTATAGGGATGAACCGTTATTCGTTTCCGCTGCGAAATAAACGTAGTCTGGATAGGAAGGAGAAACAGCCAATTCCATTCGGCCAATATCGTCAGCCTCAAAGATAAGTTCCCAGGATTCTCCTCTATCTGTAGATCGAATAATACCTGTACTTCGGATGGAGGCATACAGAATATTAAAATCACTAGGGTCAGCTACAATATGTTGAATGGCCGGTCCAAAAACGCCAGCATCTGTATCCTCAGTCTGATATACGATCTCCCAAGTCTCCCCCCCGTCAACCGTTTTCAGGAGGTGACTTACCACTTGAGGCGAATCTTCCGGTACATCTATGCGCAGATCTACTCTCGTAGCCACCAAGGCTACATCAGGGTCTGCAGGATCCACGACAATCCGCATCACGTTGGCAAACTCAGTTTCTGATGTCGTAGAGTTCAGCAGGCTCCAGGTCGTTCCACCATCCACACTTTTCCAAACCCCACTACCTTTTACCATACGACTATTAAAACCTTCTCCGGTGCCGGCGTAAATGACTAGGGGATCTGCGGCACTACCCGCCAAGGTGGTGACGCTCAAATTGCTGAAGTCATCGCTGATAATACTCCAGTTTTCTCCTGCATCTGCCGTTTTCCAAAGCCCGCCGCCAGCAGAACCAACAATCCAGGTTCTATGAGTAGGATCCCTAGGGTCTACCCAAACTCCACGGGTTCTTCCTCCAACGTTTCCTGGGCCGCGTTCAATCCAGGGTAGCAC
>CAJXPD010000088.1 GCA_913057785.1 uncultured Lewinella sp.
ACTCACCGGGTGAGTACTCACCCGGTGAGTGATCGGGATGAATTCAGATGAATTTTTAATTTATTATATGTAAAATTCTGTAAAATAATTATTTGTGGAGTTTATCCCAGTAACACTCACCCCCACTCAAAAAACAAATCTTCTTACTCATGGCGCTCAATAAAAATGCCCTCATTCGCTACCGAACCATAGATAAATGCTTGCAAAACCGCCAGCGCCGTTGGACCCTCAATGATCTAATCACGGCCTGCTCTGAGGCACTCTATGAGTTTGAAGGAAAGGAAATGAAGGTGAGTAAGCGAACCGTCCAGTTGGATATCCAGATGATGCGGAGTGATAAACTGGGTTATAATGCACCTATTGAAGTGTACGAGCGAAAGTATTATCGCTACGAAGAGGAAGACTTTAGTATCACAGATATTCCACTTACCGGCATAGATATGGATGTGCTGACTGAGTCCGTTGAAATGCTGAAGCAATTCAAGGACTTTTCACTATTTAATGAATTAAATGGGGTGATCCAGAAATTGGAAGATAAAGTGTACCGGGAGAAAAACCAGCGATCCCCTATCATCCATATCGATAAAAATGAATACCTCAAAGGCTTGGAACACTTAGACACCCTCTACCAAGCTATCCTGAAGCAGATCGTATTGATCATCTCCTATCAATCCTTTAGTGCTCGCGAACCGCAGGAATTCTTCTTTCACGCCTACATCCTAAAGGAGTTCAACAACCGATGGTTTGTGATCGGCAAACGAGATCATGAGGCACGGATCATGACTTTGGCCTTGGATCGAATCCTTAGCATTAAACCGACCTTTGCGGAAAACTATCGACAGGAAGAATTTGACGCAGATGTTTTCTATCGTCATACTTACGGTGTGACGGTTTTAAACGATAAGCAACTCAAAAAGATTGAGCTTTGGGTGGACCGGCATAATGCGCCGTATGTGTTGACCAAACCTTTTCACCATTCTCAAAAGCTACTGGAGCGATACGAGGATCGGAGCATTCGAATTGGATTATATCTGCACCTAAATTTGGAACTAGAACGCTTGATTCTCGGCTTTGGAGATGCAATTGAGGTGCTGGAGCCGCCACGACTTCGGACACGAGTACAAGCTAGATTGAGGCGTGCTGCTGAAAATTATGAAGCGCAGGATTCATCTACTGAGGGTGTTCAATAATGAACACTATTTGTTCAGCAACGCACAAGTTTTGTGGGGAACAAACTATGCAGAGGATTGATTGTGAGAAGATTGTGTCGATGGCATATTTTTTGGACTTAGGCTAGCAACTAAACGATAAATATGTTCCAGAATCACTTCAATATGGCGCTTCGGCGGCTGTTCAAGAATAAGGTCTTCTCTTTAATCAATATTTCTGGCCTTTCCTTAGGTATAGCGGTTAGTCTGCTGCTGTGGCAATATATCCATCAGGAACGTACTTACGATCAATTTCACAGCGATCACGAACGCATTTTTCGCATTACTACACATTGGGGAGATGATCCACAATCGGATATCTATGCCACCACTCCTCCTCCTTTACGGGATGCCATCCAAGCAGAGATACCTGAGGTGGAACAAGTGTCGAGAGCATTTAAGTGGAATGATTCCACCATGCGCTTGCCTAAAGAAGATACCAATGGAAGAGAGGTGTTCTTTCGGGAAACGAACATATATATAGTGGACCCGAATTTCCTTAAAGTGATGGATTTTAACCTCATTCAAGGGAATAAATCCACTGCCCTAGAAGAGCTTGAAAGTTTAGTACTAACCAAAGCAACGGCTATCCGATACTTCGGTAAAGAAGCTGTAGAAGGCAAGGAGGTAGTCGGTCGAACCATCTTATTTGGCGGCAGTCGAACGGCGAGAAAGGTCACTGCGATTGTTGATCCGCCAGCCAACTCACATCTTGAATTTGATATGTTGGTGAATGCCAACTTTGGATATAAGGGAATTATTGAGCAGAAGAATTGGGCTTGGAATGTGATGCATACCTACACCAAAGTCAATCAGCAGGCTTTGAATACTGACTCTGGTTTAGAGAACCTGCAGGATAAACTCAACGGTATAGCTAATACACAAGGCCGTGCCTTTATGCAAACAGGGGGAGTTGGCCGCTTGCCTGAAGAGTCCATCTTTGAATATCGTTTGCAGCCTCTATCTAGCATCCATTTAAATTCTAACTACCTACGAGAACATCAAGCCAATGGGAATGCCACAGTCGTGGGAATACTGTCTACCGTAGCTTGGTTGATCTTGCTATTAGCTTGCATCAACTTTATGAACTTATCGACGGCTCAAGCCTCGAAAAGGGCGAAAGAAGTGGGCATTCGAAAGACACTCGGCGCTGCCAGAGGATACCTAGTGTCCCAGTTTTTGATGGAATCCTTGGCCTATAGTTTGATTGCTGGAGTTATTGCTTTCGGTCTGGTGGAGATCTGCAGAGGACCTTTTGCCTTGATTAGTGGTAGAGAGATTGCGGCAGACTGGTATATGCAGCCTTGGTTGTGGCAATCCAGTGCATTGCTACTGTTGCTGGTCGGAATCTTCTCAGGGAGTTATCCCGCCTTCTTTCTATCCTCATTCAAGCCCATAGAAGTGTTTAAGGGGAAATTGGGAGTGGGGAAAGGTGGAGCATTAGGATTTAGGAATGCACTCGTCGTTTTCCAATTCGTTATTTCCATTGGGTTAATCATTTCGACATTGTTGGTTGGCCAGCAGATGTCACACGTTAGATCCAATCAGCAGGGCTATGAGAAAGAAAATGTACTGATCATTGACAATGATAAGGAAGTGCGAGAACAATGGGAAAGTTTCAAGGGCAGTCTGCTATCAGAAACAAGTGTGCTGGAGGCAAGCTTCAGTACCGGAGTGCCCTTTAAACCTTTCAAGGATATGCGGGATTTCCGTGTAGAAGGAAGCAACCAAGGACAAGGCATAACCTGGATGCGTGCGGATGATACTTTTGAGGATGCCGTAGGACTCGAGCTTGTTGCGGGGCGTGCTTTCGATCGCAATATGGGCACAGATTCCTCCTCCTTGATTCTTAATGAGGCGGCGGTGAAGGTCCTAGGTTTGGAAGATCCGATCGGGAAGGTGATTATTAAAAATTCTGGGGCCCCTGATGAGGAAAGATTGCAAATTGTGGGTGTAGTGCGAGATTTTAACTTCGAATCCTATTATAATGATATCAAGCCTTTGGCGATACAAAACTACTTTCCAGATTTTCAACGAGATTATGTATCGATTCGACTAGCCGCAGGTAAAGCGGAGGAAGGTTTAGCAGCCGTGCAAGCCATTTGGGGAAGATACCAGCCGGGGAATCCATTGGTTTATTCCTTTATGGACCAAGACTTCGACGCCTTGTTCAGAACGGATCAACGCCTTGGTCGCACCTTAAGCATGTTTACCATTCTAGCTATTTTGATTGCTTGTTTAGGACTTTTCGGCCTATCCACCTTTAATACTGAAAGAAGGGCGCGGGAGATTGGAATTAGAAAGGTATTAGGAGCATCAGCTGGCCAGATTGTGCAGCTGCTGTCCAAAGAATTTACCCTTTTGGTTGGTGTTGCCTTGCTAATCGCCGCTCCCTTGTCCTACTATTTTATTGCCGAATGGTTGACTACTTTTCCTATACAAATGAGCATACCCATCTGGGTGTTCGTCGCTGCTGGACTCGGGGCTATTTCCCTGGCTTGGCTCACTGTCGGTTTACAATCCTTTCAAGTGGCAACCGCAGATCCGGTAGATAGCCTCAAGGAGGAGTAAATACACCATGCTTTGTGGAAGCATCTCCACATGTAAATGTGGTTGGGAGGCCTATCGATTGAGACTAACTTTATGGTATTGTTTACCTAAAGAACAACAAGTCTTATGGCAATGAAAAATGTTATCAGTCAGGCTCGAAATTACTACATGAATGCAAATGTGCACTTTCAAAACTTCACGGTGATCACTGCATTTGACAAGCACAAGGAAACGGGGGTAGAAGAAGTGGCCATCGTTTTTGTGGATAAACCTGCAGATCAAATCAATAAGCAGGTGACCTTTGCCCAAGGTCGTCTAATTAAAGAAATGCCAATTACCTTTCAAATGGCCATCATTGATATGTTGCGGCATGAGCGACCTATCTTGACCAGGTTTAGTTACCAAGAGGGCCCTAGTCCATTTTTTGAAAGTTTCGAAATCTTTACCATGAGAGAGCAGGTGGGAGAGGAAGAATCCTAATCCTTGAGACTCCCTACCTCTAGGTCAATCTTGACCTAGAGGTAGGATAAGCATAGTCACCCAGATGACCACCGAACTTCTTGTTCATATAAAAGCAGGAAAGAATATGTATTTTTCCAAAAAATTGGAAAATGAAATACACTGCTCTTCTTGCGCTACTTCTATTCTCGACGCTTCACCTGCATAGCCAATCTTCCGGCATTACTATTCCTAAAGAGATTCATTTCCCCACGCCTACCAGTTATGATCGAGCAGAATCTACGGTGAAAGCTTGCATGCAATGGCTGGTGGACAATCCTATAGATACCGATCCCAGCGAACACAAACGATTGGCGCCTTTTGTCTTTCGATGGTTGGAAGGAACCGATAAAGCCAGTGTAGCTATTGATGCTGACTTGATGAAGTATACTGACAAGAACTCTCGGCTGATCATGGTATTCCTCAGCGGCTGGGCCTTGTACCAACTCCAACATGGCAAAGCCAATGAAGCTGCTGCTCGAGAGGCCGGTTTAGTGGCATTAATTAATTCCTACAGCAATGCCATGGAAAAAGTCAGGGATAAGGATATTGAGAAATTGATCAAGAAGCGGAAAAAGGCAAAGTAGTCCTGCTTATGGAACTTCATTTGCTCTAAAGTAGTTCTTGTTTTCAAAGACTTTATGAGTTTGGAACAGCAGCCTAATATCGTCGATCCATCGCTTCTGCAGCAGATTGAGTGGCAAATGGTGCAGGTACCGGCTGGTAGGCTTGAGATGCGGGATGATCGAACCAAGCAACAGTGGGTCGCGAAGATTCCCAGCTTTAGATTAAGTAAATATCTCGTGACACAGCAACTGTATGAAAGTATAATGCTTAGCTCTCCCAGTACCTTCCGAGGACCAACCCATCCCGTCGAGACGGTCTCCTGGAAGGAAACTGCTCTTTTTTGTAATCGTATTTCAGAACTTGCTGGATTAGAACCTTACTACCAGATAGGAATGAAAGCAGCAGATTTCAGATTGAATGATCAGGCCAATGGCTACCGTCTACCCACCGAGGCAGAATGGGAATATGCCTGCCGGGCAGGAAATCCTAATATTCGTTATGGTACGCTAGAAGAAATCGCATGGTATAAAGGAAACTCCTGTGGAAGTACGCAAGCTGTGGGGCAAAAGCAACCGAATACTTGGGGATTATACGATATGATCGGCAACGTATGGGAATGGTGCTCCGATATTTATGATGCATCGGTCTATGGTTCCTATCGCATTATACGTGGAGGTGGATGGTATGATAAAGCTCGCGGGTGTATTGTAACCAACCGGAGAAGGAGCCATCCTATTGCTTACAAGATGGATGACTTGGGCTTTCGCTTGGCCAGGAATCTATAGCCATTTGATCTTTATTTCCTAAATTGAGGTTAGGAAAACCCTGTTTATCAAATTGCAATCGGTGGAAACCAATCAACTTCGGATTCAAGACCTGCTCTCCTTCGGATACCTTTACTTGCTCCTCTTGGGGGTCATTCGAGACTCCCTGTACTTTGGTTTGATGGGGGTGAATATTATTCTCTATTCTTCTGTTACGGATATTCTATTTAGTCCTTTGGCTTACCTGGTGGATGAACCATACTTGACTTTATTTTTCGTTCTCGCTACCTACTTCGCAGTAATTCAACCTAAGTTTCACCAGAAACATAAAGGCAAGTCTTGGTACAAGCGCATTTTTGATGAAGAAAAACGTGAGGAGCGTTTTTCAAAACCTAGCCTAATTTCTGCTGAGCTGGTTTTCGTCACCTTCATGATCTCCTCTATGCTCTTGGGTACAGGTCTTGGCCGAGGCATAGGGATGTCCAAAAAGATGAGAAACCAGGAATGCAAGCACAATGATCGAGTGGAATTTGTTGATGGAGAAACGGAAGAGGTCGCCATCATTGGACAAAATAGTCTATACATTTTCTATGTTATGAAAGGCCAAACCCAAGTCGCTATTTCTCCTATCAATGGCGTGGTGAAGCGCATTGAGATCGATGCCATAAAGAATGAATAGACTTGTAAAATCTGACTACTACCTTATCGTTATTTTTTCATCTCCTTCTCGCTACAGTTTATCCTGAAAAATCGACAACTCAGTTTTCTTTCTTTGTTTTCCCCTCCCTTTTGCCCCCACATTGTAGGCAAAAACAAGGGAAATGAAACTTCAATACATCTTTTGCTGGCTACTGATAATGACGGGAATTTTTGAGCCTATTACTGCTCAGACATGGATCAAAGGCAACATCAAGGATAGCAAAGGAGAAGCCATCATCGGTGCGAATATTTATCTGGAAGATACCTATGATGGAACCTCTTCCGATATAGAAGGTAATTTCTCCTTCAGTACCAGCGAAACCGGAGAACAACTACTGAAAGCCACCTACCTCGGTTTTGCGGACTTCACCCAAACCATCCACATTAGCGGGGATAGCTTGAAGTTTCAGATTAAAATGAAGGTCAACGCGATGGAGTTGCAGGATGTGGTAATTACAGCTGGTGCTTTTGATGCAGGAGGAGCGAATAAGCAGGAAGTGATGAAGCCGCTGGATATTCTTACTACAGCTGGCGCAACGGGGGACATTGCAGGCGCCCTAAACACTTTACCAGGTACACAAGCTGTTGGGGAATCAGGCAGACTCTTCGTGAGAGGAGGGGAGGGGTATGAAACCAAGACCTTTGTAGACGGGATGCAGGTGATGAATTTTTATTCGGTATCCGCTCCCAATACGCCTGGCCGCTCTCGCTTTATGCCATACATGTTCAGTGGGGTGAGTTTTAGTACGGGAGGATACTCTGCGGAATACGGGCAAGCTTTATCCTCAGCTTTGGTAATGAACTCAAAGTTTTTGGCCACCCAAAATCGAATGGATGTATCCTTGATGAGTGTGGGAGGGGATATAGGTATCACTAGATCTTGGGAAAATAGCTCTTTGGCTGCCAAGGCCCAATACACGAATCTAGACCCATATACGAACCTCATCAATCAAGAGATTGATTGGATTGATGCACCAACTTCTGGGGAGGCTTCCATCTCTTACCGCAGTAAGCTAAGCAGCAGCGGAGTATTTAAGTTTTTCGGAAACTTCAATCGATCCGGCTTAGCCCTTAACCGATCTGAGCTACATGATCCTACCACTAATATCAGGACCAGACTAGATAATCAATACCTATACCTCAATGGCGTGTTACAGGACGAGATCGGTGATGGTTGGAACCTAAAGGCGGGATTGTCCTACACCGATAGTCAAGATGATATTGGCCTGGATGTGGCTAAGATTAAAGAGGACGAATGGGGAATACACTCCAAGATTGTGTTGGGTAAAACACTAAATAATAATGTCTCTTTCCGAACCGGATTGGATTACTTCAATCGACGTTTTCAGCAAGGCTACAATCACCCGGATGTAGAAGCGGATTGGAAAATTGGCTTCCGAGAGCAGATCGGAGCTTGGTTTGCAGAATCAGATATTTATCTAACTACCGCTTTATTGGCAAGGGTAGGGGTGCGTGCAGAATATACCAGCCTGAATGATCAGCTAGATGTAGCACCTCGCCTTTCCCTAGCCTGGAAGACAGCCAAATATAGCCAAGTATCGATGGCCTACGGACGATTTCAGCAAGCGGCTCAAAGGCAATGGCTCGCCCTCGTACCTGAGCTAGAAAATGAAAGAGCAGACCACTATATCCTAAACTATCAGCTCAATCGCTCCAACAAGACGTTTCGGATTGAATTGTTTCACAAAGAATATCAGGATTTAGTGAAGTTTAATGATCCTCGAACTGCGATGGGATTTAACAACAATGGACAGGGCTATGCTCGCGGCCTGGATCTATTCTGGAGAGATGGGAAAAGCCTGAGAAACACCGACTATTGGGTGTCCTACTCCTACACAGATACGAAGCGCGATTATCGAGATTTTGCAGCAGAGGTTCGGCCAAGTTTTTCTTCCGCACATAACTTCTCCTTCGTGGTGAAGCACTTTGTAAACTCGATAAAGAGTCAGCTGGGTGCTACCTACCGTATGGCTAGCGGAAGGCCCTATCACAATCCGAATTTAAGTGGGTTTATGACGGAAAAGACGCCCACTTATCATGACCTAAGCGCCAACATTAGCTACCTGTTCAAGCAAAACATCATCATTCATATGAGCGCTACCAATCTACTCGGTTTGGATCAAGTGTTCGGGTATGAATTTGCAAGTCAGCCAGATGCAGCGGGGCATTTTGCGAGTCGAGCCATTCGCCCGCCTGCCAAACGCTTCATCTTCCTAGGGGTCTTCATTACCCTGTCGAAGGAAAAAGTATTGAATCAATTACCAACATTATAAACCAATTAACGCTATCACCGATAGCCTTAGACTAACGTATAAAATAATCAACATCATGAAAAAGATCGATTTCGTATTGTGTGCATTATTCTTCAGTTTAATCATTGCTGCCACACCTAGCGACGCCTACGAAAAGGCTATGAAGTCTGCCATAGAAAAAGTATTCCAGGCACAAACTCTAGAACAGTACCAAGCGGCTAGCAACACCTTTGATCGTATCGCAGAAAAAGAGACCAAGGCATGGCACCCCCGTTACTACAGTGCCTATGCACACATCATCATGAGTACTTTAGTGCAAGAATCCACAGCTAAAGATGAAATGCTAGATCAAGCTATGGAGCGCCTCTTGGCCGCCGATGAACTATCTCCTGGAAACAGCGAATTGCTAACCTTGGAAGGGTTTGTACACATGATGCGTGTAGTCGTAGACCCAGGCAGCAGAGGGGCTGAGTATTCTGGACGATCCATTGGCGCTTTTCAGAAGGCTGTAGCTATGGACGGCAACAACCCAAGAGCACTAATGCTTTTGTCGAATATGCAAATTGGAACGGCTCAATTCTTTGGTTCTGACAACTCAGAAGGTTGTGCCACTTTAGCAAAAGCCATCCAAATGTTTGAAAAAGCCGAAGCTCCTGGAAATCCGCTCGATCCTACTTGGGGCAAGGAAATGGCCTTAGGTAATCAGCAGGCTAGTTGCCAATAGAATTACAATGGATAATGATGAATGAATTGGGTAGAATGGGTAATGGATATTGGTCTTTAAGCCATGCCAGTATTCATTCTACCGTACACATTCTTAATTATACACTATATTACAAGCATGTTAAGAGAGGAAAAAACGATATCGAGACATATAAGAGATACGCTCATTATCTTTTCCTTTGGGTTCATTTTTAATGGATTTTTCTGCCTACAATGTATCCTCCAGATTGATAAATATTGGTTGGACTTTGTGTTCACCGGGATATTTTGGGTGGTGTTGTGGAAAGGGAATGAGTGGGTAGCCGGCTGGGATTTTGGAGCCTTTACCTGGCAGCATAGACCAACAAGTCGCCTGCTCATCGGTGTACTTGGCCATTGTGTTTATACTTTCCTTGCAGCAGTCCTATTGACTCAAGTAATGACCTATATTCAAAATGGACAGATGAGACCCATTTCAAGTTTTGGTGAAGTATTGAGAGATCATCTGCCCTCTCTTTTTATAGCTTTGGTAATTTCTTTGTTCATGACCGCTCGGTCCTTTCTCTATAATTGGAGAGACTTGGCTATTCAGAATGAGAAGCTGAAGACGGAGTCTATGGCTTCTAGATTTGCCTCCTTAAAGGCTCAGGTCAATCCGCATTTTTTGTTTAATAGCCTGAATGTATTATCAGGATTAGTGTACCGAGATGCTGACCTCTCCGCCCAGTTTATCAAAAAATTATCTGAGGTATATCGCTATGTGCTGGATCAACAAGAACAAGAGTTGGTGCCGGTAGGGGAGGAGCTGGATTTTGTAGATTCCATCGTCTTTTTACAGCAAATCCGCTTTGGAGATAACTTGAAGGTATCCATCGATGTCCCCAAGGATTCCTCTAAGATGATTGCCCCTTTGGCCTTACAGATGCTGATTGAAAATGCCATAAAGCACAACGTGATTTCTGCTCAATCTCCTTTAGATATCCAAATCAAAGAAAATGGTCAGTATTTCATAGTCAGTAATACGCTCCAGCCGAAAACAGTCATGGGAGAGAGCCTGGGGTTAGGCTTAGAGAACATTCGAAAGCGCTACGGATTCTTAACTAATCGAGCGGTAGAAATCCTACAAGAACAAGGACAATTTATCGTCAAACTTCCCATAATTAAAGTCGCATGAAGATTCTCATCATTGAAGATGAACCCTTTGCCGCCGACCATCTAGAAATTCTAACCAAACAGTTGAGACCCGATTGGGAAGTTTTAGCCAAGTTGCCGACCATACAGGAGACGGTCTCCTGGTTAAATACACGGCAGAACTATGATGTCATTTTTACGGACATTCAGTTGGCGGATGGTATCTGTTTCGAGATCTTTCAGCAGGTGCAAATTGATCGTCCGATCATCTTCACTACCGCTTATGATCAATATGCGATCAAGGCCTTTAAGCTGAATAGCATTGATTATCTACTGAAACCTATTGATAAACCTTCTCTAATATCAGCTTTTGAAAAGCTAGAGAAATTGCGAGCCTCCGCTGCTCCGACACAGCCGCAAGGCTTTTCAACGGATCAACTGCAACAGCTCCTGCAATCCTTACAGCCTTCCTACAAGCAGCGTTTTGCCATCAAGATTGGGGATAATATTCGACTGGTTCCTACGGAGGAAATTTTGTTTTTTCAAAGTCAACACAAAATGACTTACCTCACGACGGAGGCCGGCAAACGATACCCGGTGCAGTATACATTGGCCGAGCTAGAGGGACTAGTCGATCAAAAGCAATTCTTTCGAATCAATCGGGGCGTCTTGTTGCGGGACCGAGCTATTAAGGGGGTAGCCATGATTAGCAATAGCCGACTGAAGGTCCAAGTACCTTTTGTGGAGGAAGACTTCGTAGTAAGCCGGGAAAGATGCCAGGATTTCAAGGATTGGTTAGATCGCTGAGCCTAGCTACTATAGGATGCTCGCTAGTACTTCATTTTCCGCTTCTGCTGCTGAATATTCTTATATAATTTGCCTTGCGCTCGATCCTTCTTTCGGCGTTCCTGTAAACTGGATTCAAAGTGTTCTCGCTCGCGCTGCATCTTTTGGAAGTTGTAGTAGGCGTCTTCCTCAATCTCTCCACTTTCCACCGCTGCAATAATGGCACAGCCTTTTTCATGCGTATGGGTACAATCCTTAAATTGACACTGGGCAGCATATCCTAGTAAGATGTCGAAAGTGGCTTCTATACCGGCAGAGGTATCGGTGATGCCTACTTCCCGCATTCCCGGGTTATCGATTAAGATTCCACCGCCTTCCAGGACGATGAGTTCGCGATGGCTGGTAGTGTGTTTTCCTTTATTGACACTATCACTGATGGCACTGGTCCTCATCTTCTCCTCTCCAGACAAGTGATTCAATAAAGTAGATTTACCCACACCGGAAGAACCCAATAAGCAATAGGTTTTACCTTTTTCGATGAGCGCTTGTACCGCTAAGTATCCATTTGCCTGCTGATTGCTTACGGAGACAATCTTGATATCGCCTAGGCGCTTGGTGATCTGCTCTATAAAGTCTTGCAGGGTCGATTCTTCTATCAAATCAATTTTACTAAGTACAATAACCGGGGCCACTTTGGAGGCGTTACAGATGGTAAGGTATCGTTCGAGTCGGTTGAGGTTAAAGTCTCGATTCACGGATTGTACGATGAGGCCCACATCTATATTGGTCGCAATGATCTGAACTTGCGTAGATTTTCCTACCGCCTTTCTTTCAATGATGGAGTGCCGAGGAAAGATACCATGAATGAGTGCCTTGCCTTCGTCATATTCAGAAAAGGCCACCCAGTCCCCTACAGCAGGAAAGTCATGCCGCCCCTCCGCCGTAAACCGTAGTCTTCCTACTAGCTCTGAATCGTATTCTTGACTCGGCGTTCTGACGGTATAGCGTTCCCGATGCTCGGCAATAACTCTTCCTACTTCAAAAGAAGATAGACTTTGTTCTTGACGATATTCTTCTAGTGCAGCAGTATAACCTAAATCTTCGTAGGTCATGGGTTGTTGGTTTTAGTGGTTGTAAGCTCGATATCAAAAATGATATTAGAGCAGTAAAAGCCAGCCTTTTTGATCGCCTTTTGCGAAGCCATGTTATCGATCGTTGTGGAACAGATCGGTTTTCTACCCAATTTCAAGACTCGGTTGATCTGCCATTGTAGAATTTCAGTAGCAAAACCTCGGCCTCGGAAGTCTAGATTGACAATCATACCTAAATCGGCGTATGCAGTCTGAGTATCGCTGAGTCTACATTCGCTAGTGGCTACGATGATGTCACCTTGCTTGGCTCGAAAGATTTCTCCCCGGTTCACCAAGTTTTCGGTGTAGCCGAAGGTGTCATCCATTTCTACCTCCTTTTTTAGGAAGGCTTTGATAGCTGGGATCTCGTCCTCACTGACGAGCTCTAGTGCAAGACGCTCTTCAAAATCGATACTTTCGTTCGTGTGTTCAAAACAAAAGGTGTGAGTTGAGATGTTGGTGGAATGAAAGAGGCAGGCGTTGAAGGCAGTTGGTGTACTGGAACTCAATTGTGCCCCTACGACCAATCGGGTATCAATCATCCTCTGTATGATCTCGATCGCTCTTGCTTTGAACGGAGTAAATAGAAAAAGCTGTAAAAGACGTTTCTTTTCATCAATACAACAATAGCCTAGTCTTTGGTTCCCTTGCTGGATGAAATAAGCTTGTGCGGAGGCAATATATAGTAGCTCCCACATCGCATCGATAGGTGCTGTTAATTCTTGGTACAACAACTCTCGCAGAGGAGCAACTTCTGTGATATCTTGCGTCGGGATAAATTCCATTTAATTATATTTTTTGAGTAGGTGATTTTGCATCTCTGCTAAAGGGTAGTCTTCATAGATGCTGAAATAGTGCAGCGCAATCCCATCGAGCTCAGCAATAAAGGCGTAGGCCAACACCAGGGCGTTTCCAGCATCTATCTCATCAAATATCCCCTTGACGGATTGCAGCAGAAAGGCCGCTCTTTTATCGATCAAGTCTTGCAAGATGGATCGAGTAAAAGGCTGCAACATCATATTCAGGTTGAATTGAAACAGCATTCTATTGGCCGCCAGGCCATCGAAAAAGGATTCCAACATATCTTTCAGCTGCTCCTGTGGGGTAGAACAGTTGGGATCAGTAGCATTGATATCCTTGATTAATGCGGTCGTCCTGGAGAAGATCTCCCGTAGCAGCTCCTGTTTGGATTTGAAATGGTGAAAAACCAGTCCTTTCGATACCTTGGCCGTTTTGCAGATTAGAGACACAGAAGTGTTTTCAAAGCCCCTTTCCGCAAATAACTGCGTCGCCACTGCTATGATTTGTTCCTTTTTATCCATAGTGTAAATATAACCGACTGACCGTACAGTCAGTTCCTGCAAATGCAATTTTTTTGAGAAATATCTGCTTTGACTCCCCAGTCCCCCCGCCATTCCCCGCCGTTGTTGGTGTCGGTTAGGCTACCAGCTAGATTTTCCACCAACAACCATCCCTGGCTCCCATTGTGTTGGTCGAAAAGACCAACACGGGCCTGGCAGGAGATTTTTCACCAACAACTATCCGAAATAAGAAGAGGGAGATCATCGATCTCCCTCTTCTATGAGTCAATTAAATGTAATGTCAGTTGGTAGCCTTAGACCTAGGCCCCTAGCATCTGGCGTGCTTCAGCGATGGCATCTTCCAATCCGCCCGCATTCTTGCCGCCAGCTGTAGCGTAGAATGGCTGTCCACCACCCCCACCTTGAATGTGCTTGGCTAATTGCCGAACCATGTTGCCGGCGTGTAGGTCACCCTGCCCGGCAATCTCTTTGCTGATCATGATAGTCAACATGGCTTTGCCTTTGACTTCTGCGCCAAGGACGATCACAGCATTATCCATTTCTTTTTCCAGTTGGAAAGCCAGTGTCTTGATTGCATTCGCATCATCCAAAGGAATCTTGGCGCCAAGGAATTGCACCTCCTTGATGCTTTCGACTTTACCCGCCAATTGATCCTTGAGCGCGCCAGCTTGCTCGTTACGGAGTTTCTCCAATTCCTTCTTCAACTGCTTATTCTCCTCCTGCAAGGCCTCGACATGCTTAGCCGTATTGGGCGCATTCTTGAACAAGGCGCGGATCTGGTCTAGTTCGTCCAGCTGAGCTTTGACGTACTCTTGAGCCGTTTCAGCGGTTACCGCTTCGATTCGACGAATCCCTGCCGCAACTCCGGTTTCAGAAACAATCTTGAATAGTCCAATATTTCCAGTTGCTGGCACGTGCGTACCCCCGCAAAGTTCGCGAGAGAAGTTTTCATCGAAGGTGATCATGCGTACCAGATCGCCATATTTTTCACCAAAGAGCATCGTAGCACCGGCGGCTTTTGCCTCATCAATCGGCATCGCTCGATCTTCCTCTAGCTCGATGTTCTCTCGCACCCGCTGGTTGACGATCTCTTCAATTTCTTGCAATTGAGCATCTTCCACTGGCTGGAAGTGAGAAAAGTCAAAACGTAGGCGTTTGTGGTCTACATTTTGTCCTTTCTGCAAAGCGTGACCTCCCAATACCTGGTGGAGGGCCGCATGCATCAAGTGGGTTGCCGTGTGGTTATTTTCCGTGGCATGACGAGTCTTAGCATCTACGAAGCCTTTTACCTCGGCAGTCATGTCAGCTGGAAGGCGATTGACGATGTGTACGGTTAACTCGTTCTCCTTCTTCGTGTCAATTACACTTACTTTCTCATCACCAATCCAAAGAACCCCTTTATCACCTACTTGTCCACCACTCTCACCGTAGAAAGGCGTTTGATTCAAAACCAACTGGAATTGATCTTTTTTCTTCACTTTAACGGTGCGATACTTCAATACCTTAGCACCCTTTAGCTCCAGCGTATCGTATCCAACGAATTCTACTTCCTCACCGTCATTGACAACTTGCCAGTCTCCTACCTCTTTTTGGGCATCGGCCCTAGATCTCGCCTTTTGCTCTGCTAGAGCTGACTCGAAACCTTTATCATCTACCGTATATCCCTTTTCAGTAGCAATCAAACGGGTCAAGTCAATGGGGAAACCATAAGTGTCATAGAGTTCAAAGGCATCTGCACCTTTGATTTGATTGTTTTCTATGCTTAGGCTTTCAAAGCGACGAAGGCCATTCTCTAGCGTGTTAAGGAAGGCTATTTCCTCACCTTCGATCACTTTGGCCACTTGCTCACGCTGTAAATCCAGCTCTGGAAATACCTTAGCGAACTCATCCGATAACATTGGGATGAGCGTGTGTAAGAATGGATCTTTGATATCTAGGAAGGAATAATAATAGCGAACTGCACGGCGTAGAATTCGGCGAATGACATAGCCAGCTCCGGTATTGCTAGGCAATTGCCCATCAGCTATAGCAAAAGCCACAGCACGAATATGGTCGGATACCACGCGCATGGCGATATCTACCTTGTTTTTGGGATCATAACTATGGCTGTAGGTCTTGCCAGATTGCTTTTCGATGTATTTGATGAAAGGCGAGAAGATATCTGTATCGTAGGTAGCTGTCTTACCTTGCAAAATCATGCAAAGTCGTTCAAAGCCCATACCAGTATCCACGTGCTGTTCCGGAAGCTCTTCCAAAGAACGATCAGCTTTGCGATTGAACTGAATAAATACATTATTCCAGATTTCAACGACCATGGGGTCGTCCATGTTCACTAGCTCAGCACCAGACTTACTTTTCCGTTCCTCATCCGAGCGCATATCGATATGAATCTCCGAACAAGGGCCGCATGGGCCGGTATCTCCCATTTCCCAGAAATTATCCTTTCTATCGAAGTAGAGAATGTGATCTTCCGGAAGGTACTTTTTCCAGATCTCCTTTGCTTCCTCGTCGGCTGGTAAGCCATCGGCCTCATCTCCACCAAATACGGTGGCGTAGATGCGATCTTTGGGCAATTTATATACATCGGTAAGCAATTCCCATGACCAGGCAATGGCCTCCTCTTTGAAGTAATCACCAATGGACCAGTTCCCCAACATCTCGAACATAGTGTGGTGTGTACCATCTAAACCTACTTCTTCTAGGTCGTTGTGCTTACCAGAAACGCGAAGGCATTTCTGAGTATCCGCGATTCTTCTGGCATCAGGCACTTGGTTGCCAAGGAACAAATCCTTGAATTGATTCATCCCGGCATTGGTAAACATCAAGGTAGGATCATCTTTGTTTACGATCGGTGCCGAGGGAACGATTTTGTGTTGTTTAGATCGAAAGAAATCTAAAAACTGATCTCGAATTTCCTGTGCTGTCATCATTACGGATACACCATTTAGTGGTTCTCTGATGATGCCGGTGAATGTAGCTGTTGATGGAAGTGAAATTTGGCTATCTCAAGAAGCTTATAGTTTCACTCACTGTGCTATTCACAACTGTTACCAGAGAAGTGTTTTTGAATGAACCGCGAAGATAAGTATGAGTACACAATTATCCTAGAAGATATGAAGGGCATTTTCTAAGCGCTATAGCCCTGCAAAAAGCCTTGATTATCGGCTTCTCAATGACTGACTACAAGCAACTTCCATACTACGGACAAATGAAGATGCACTACTTCAGCTTCCTTGGACATGTATTCACTCTTACCTAAGCTCCGCTATGCAATTAAGCGATAATTGAAGCTTTTGGTTCCACAAAAAAAGGGCGGTATTGACGATGCTAGTGTTGAAAGGGGAGAAGGAAAGGTTGGGGGAGAAAGGGTTCCGCTTGCGAAGTCAAGGTAATCGCAAGCGGAAGGTAGGGATATCGCGGCGTAGTTACTATTTTTTTACAAACTCTACCCTTCGGTTTAAGGCTTTGCCAGACTCCGTTTTATTACTGGATATAGGACGATCTTCCCCGAAGCCTTTGGCACTTAAGCGAGAAGGATCAACTTTTAGGCTAACCAAGGCATCTCGTACGGCTATAGCCCGGACATTAGACAACTTCTGATTGTAGCTGCTGGAACCAGATGCGTCCGTGTGCCCTTCCACACTAAGTCTTACCTCTGGATGCTGTTCCATCATTTCAGCAATCGATTGGATGATAGCCATAGAAGAGGGTCGGATCGTAGCGTTGTCATAATCGAAATGAATATCGTTGGTGATGATCTTTCCATCTTTCATCAAGATATCATATAAAGGCATACTTGCTTTTGCAATAGGAATTTCCTCTTTAGCTGAGGGCGCTTCCTTATCTACGAAGCTCAGACCGATCAAGCAGATAGCCAATAGCGCTAGACCAACAGCCAGCCATTTTTGATTTTTCATTTTACGATATTTTTGTTGTGCCTGATCAAACAGCTTTGAAAAGTCGGGCGCTTCATTTTTTTCGTCGGCACGCTGCTCTTCGTACAATTGCTGTATGATCTTATTAAATGGATTTGTCTTTTTCATAGGAGCTTTTGTTTCAGCAATTCTTGTTTATCTAGGAGTTGCCTCAGACGGCTCTTGCCCCGCTCATAATGAGTACGGGCTGTACCTAGTTGGATATCCATGATTTCAGCAGCTTCACTAATGCTACAAGCTTGATAGAATACTAGGTGAAGGATTCTTCTTTGTTTTGGAGAAAGCTCATCCAAAGCCTCTCGGAACATAGTGCTAAGGGCTTTTCGATCGGGATCTTCCACAGTAGGGGGCTGGCTTCGAATGCTATTGGATACTTCCTCAACCTGTATTGTTTTGCGTTTAGCTTTAGCCTTGGCATGATCAATAGCGGTATAGCGAATGATGGCAAAGAGCCAGGTTTTGAAGCTAGCTTGCCCTTTGAAGGCTTTGATCTTTCGCAGCGCTTTCAGGTATGAGTCTTGCAGCACTTCTTCTGCCAGATGTTGATCCCCGGCACAGCAACGAATTGCCCAGGCATAGCTATCACTGTGTAATTCAGCCAGTTTGTGCTGCAATTCATCGGTACGCATCATGGAGATCAGTAGTTTTATGACTTTAGTCTATGAAAGGCATGAAGCATATTACAATCAGACCAAAATATTTGTAGAATTTTTGAAATTTGGCAATCGGACGTGGGCTAAATGTTGTGGAAATGTTAAAATTTTCTTAATTAACACAATTCTCAGCGAAATAAATCCATCTTTGTGCGCTCCCTATGAAAAAATTACGTTAGACATTAAGACAAATATGTAATATAGCTATTTGTTCTCCCTGATCCCTCTATTGAACTATCCAATTAGCCTAATTTGTCCCAGTGAAGGACACCTCTAGTACGATGAAACTACCCTCAAGAGAGGCATACTAACCCTAGTAAGTGCATTACACTTAATCATTCACTTTACATAGTAGAAACGAATTACGTTTCCCTATTATACAGGTGTCAAATAGTCGTCCAAAAGTGGTCACTTTTGCCTGTTAGGGTCAGCTTATATACGGGAAATTAGAAACCGATTGGTAGGTAAAAGTGCTAAGAAATAGCATTTTTTGACCTCAATTTGATGATGTTTTATGTTGAAATTCAGCTTTTGATGATGGTTTTGTCTAAATTTTGGCAAAAAATTTTTTTTATCTAAGGGCTGAAACTATATTTGATCTAGCCATCTGAAAGTAAAACACTCCAAAGAGAGATTTGAAAACTAGGCATTCAGTTCCGGCACATTTTTGAGCCGGTTTAGCTTCTGCGGAAGCGCTGCATGTTTTACTTTTTGGCTTACATTAAACACTCATGAGAAAAGAAAAATTTGTTTACAACACTCAGACTTTACAGTATGAGGAGGTTGTAGAACCACTGAGTATTAAATTACTGCGAGTTTTTGGATTTACATGTGCGGCACTTTTTACTGGATTTCTTTTTATGTTGCTTGCACACCGCTTCTTTCCCTCTCCAAATGAGAGAGCTTTGTTGAATGAAAACGAGAAGTTACGCTCTGAGATAGAGAAAATGGGTACTGAGGTTGATCAGATGAGCGAAGCTTTAGGTAACATTCAAGAAAGAGATGCATACGCACACCGCGTAGTTTTCGAAATGGATCCAATTGACGAGAATGTTTGGAATGGTGGTATTGGTGGCCACGATCGCTATAAGGAGTACCGACAACTGAAGTACTCTGGAGAGACCTTGGCCAAAATCAAAGAGAAGAGTGATCGACTACGACGTCAGATGGTTTTACAGTCGAACTCTTTAGATACCATTCTAATGGCAGCTAGCAATAAGGAGGACATGTTGGCGGCAATACCAGCCATCAAGCCAGTTCGTTCTGATAAGTTAGCTAGAAAAGTTCGTCTCCTATCGGGTTTTGGATACCGAATTCACCCCATCTACAAGGTGAAAAGAATGCATTCCGGCATTGATTTTACTGCGCCTAGAGGTACGCCAATTCAGGCTACTGGTAAAGGACGCATAGTTAAAGCTGGCAGAGGTTCTGGTTACGGTCTTCGCGTCGTAATCGACCATGGCTACGGTTACAAAACCCTATATGCTCACATGGATCGTATCGATGTGAAAGTAGGAGATGAAGTGAACAGAGGTCAAAAGATCGGTATTGTAGGAAGTACTGGAGCCTCTACTGCTCCACACTGCCACTACGAGGTACATCACAAAGGAACGAAGGTAAATCCAATCCAGTTTGTAACGGATGGTCTAAGTCCTGAAGAGTACGCTGAATTGGTTAAGTTGTCCGAAACAGTTAACCAATCTCTACACTAGAAGAAAACATTAACACGAAAAGAATATGATCAACAGATCAACATGGAAAGGCTTCCCTTTGGGAAGTCTTTTCTTCATTATGGTATTGGGTTTACCGCTAAATGGCCTGAAAAGTCAAACCTATAAAGTGATTGGAGTTGGTGACATGATGCTTGGCACCAATTATCCCTCGAAGTCTTATTTACCAGCTAATGGTGGTAAAGACCTATTAACTGATGTAGAATCCATTTTGAAGTCGGCTGACTTGACATTCGGTAACCTAGAGGGGACGATTTTGGATGAAGGAGGAACGGTGAAACGCTGTAGTAACCCCAGCTTATGTTATGCCTTTAGATCTCCGGAAAGCTATGTGAATCATTTTGTCAAGGCTGGCTTTGATGTGGTGAGTCTGGCTAATAATCATTCTGGAGACTTTGGCCCTTCAGGCAGAAAACGTACGAAAGAAGTCCTGGATGAAATGGGCATTGCCTATGCAGGTTTAGCAGGGACGGACGAAACTGCTGTTTTCGAAAAAAATGGCGTGACCTATGGTTTTTGCGCCTTTGCCCCTAATCGCGGAACCTGTGATATCCGGAATCTTTCCCGGGCGAAGGAGATTGTTGCATCGCTGGAGAAGAAGGCTGATATCGTGATTGTTTCCTTCCATGGGGGAGCTGAAGGGGCCAAGCACCGTCATGTTCCTAAGCGCACCGAAACCTATTATGGTGAGAATCGTGGAAATGTGCACGCCTTTGCCCATGCGGTGATCGATGCCGGAGCAGACGTTGTGTTCGGTCATGGACCACACGTCACCCGAGGAGTAGAGTTGTACAAGGATCGTTTCATTACCTATAGTTTAGGGAATTTTTGTACTTATGGTCGATTCAATTTGAGAGGATCTGCTGGGGTGGCACCGATTGTTGAGCTGGAATTAGCGAAGGATGGGCGTTTCGTAAGTGGTCAATTGATTCCTATCTACCAGATGAAAACACATGGCCCGAAGATTGATAGTCAGAATAGAGCGATTAATGAGGTCATTGAGTTGACCAATGCGGATTTCCCAGAATCACCATTGCAGATAAGCAAAGATGGTAAGATGACTAAGAAGTAGCAGCATAGACCCTTAACTGCTAATCCCCTTTTTGAGTGGCAATTTGTGCTCAAAAAGGGGATTTTTCTTTTCAAGATTTCCTTCTTCTCTCTTAAGTTTTAGTCAGATGTCCTTCAGCCAACATTCAGTTGGAGGCTAATCCTTATATTTAGACATTCTTAAATCGACTAAAACAGAGTATTGATGCACGACTTCTCACAGCTAGTGGCCCCTGTAAAGTTATTGGAATGGTCAACCCTTGAAGACCGAAAGCCCACCTACGGCCTTGTGGAAAACACAGATTTGGTTATTGTAAGATATGGTGATGATGTCTCTGTGATGTACGGCCGTTGCCTGCACCGCGGAGCCTTACTCTCTGATGGTCACGTGGATGATCACGATAATTTAATCTGTGGAGTGCATCATTGGGATTATAGAATCGATTCCGGCGTGAGTGAGTATAACAATTCCGAGTTTTTGCAAAAGTTCAAAGCTGCAGTTTCAGAAGGATGGTTGTACGTGGATAAAGCCGATGTGGTGGCCTTTGAGGAGATACACCCGCAGCGATTTCGCCGAAATGAATACCAAAGCACCTACCAGGATACGCATCCAGAACCTACCGAGCCCTATACTTTGTACATCAAGGAATTGGCCAAAAATGGACTTAAAAACTATGGTCATCACGGGCCTTCCGCCTCAATGGGGGTGGATAGGACTACTTTGCCAAAATGGGAGGATATCCAGTTTTTGCCCGCTCAATTGGCTAAAAGACCGCTGCTAGATCATGAAGAAGTGGGAACAGATGTTGTCATTGGTCCTCGTGCAAAGAAGCCACTGGTACTAGAAATTCCACTTTTTGTATCGGATATGTCCTTCGGCTCATTGTCACGGGAAGCCAAGATTGCCCTAGCAAAAGGAGCGGATATGGCAGGGACGGGAATTTGCTCTGGCGAAGGGGGAATGCTTCCGGAAGAACAAGCGAATAACCGGCGCTACTTTTATGAGCTAGCTAGTGGGAAATTTGGGTTTAGCTACGATAAATTGAAGAAAGTTCAGGCTTTCCATTTTAAAGGTGGACAAGGTGCTAAGACGGGTACGGGAGGCCACCTCCCTGGCCATAAGGTAACCGAAGAGATTGCTAGTGTTAGAGGCTTGGAAGTGGGACAGACAGCTATTTCACCAGCTGCTTTCCCCGACTTGAAAACGGTGGCTGACTTTGAAGAAATTGCCAAAGAGGTTCGGCTAATTACCGGTGGGATTCCAGTCGGATTTAAGATTGCTGCCAGCCGAATTGAAGCAGATATTGACTTTGCATTGGCGGCAGGAGCTGATTATATAATTTTGGATGGGCGAGGTGGTGGAACTGGCTCAGCACCAACTGTTTTGAGAAACAACATTAATATTCCTACTATACCAGCGCTGGCACGGGCAAGGCGTCATATGGATAAAATCGGTGCCAAGGATATCAGCCTGGTGATCACGGGTGGATTGCGAGTGGCAGAAGACTTCGCGAAAGCTATGATGATGGGAGCGGACGCAATTGCCATTGCCAATTCCGCGATACAGGCTGTTGGGTGTATTGGGATGCGAGCTTGTGGAACGAATAACTGTCCAGTTGGTGTAGCTACGCAAAAGCCACATCTTCGCGCTCGCTTAAAGGTTGATCAATCCGCTACTCAATTGTATAACTTCCTTACTGCGACTAACGACCTAATCAAGGTGATTGCTCGATCATGCGGACATGCCCACATTCGAGATTTCAACGCTGAAGATCTTAGTACGTATGATTATGATATGCATCGTTTGACAGGGATAGCTTATGCTGGAATGATGGGAAGATAAGGGGCGCTTTCCATGTCACAGATATTACATATTATTTAATTTAATAAAAATCAAATATGTAGATTTGTGTTTCAAAAGGACCCCCTGTGAATTATAGAACAACCCTATACCTGTTTTTAGGTACACTAGTGCTGGGGATTTTTATTTCCCAGTTCGTGATCTATCAGTCGGTGCAGCATAGCCTGGCAGACTCTCGCATCATCAATGTGGCGGGGAGTCAACGGATGTATAGCCAGAAGATTGGCAAGAGTGCACTGTTGTTAGTTGAGAATTCAGCCAATTCTACGATCCGGGTAGAATTGGAACATGCCTTGGAAAAGTTAGAGACGCAACATTGGGCGCTTCAACATGGAAGCCCTGATCTTGGCCTCGATGAAGGACGAAGCAATAGCAGCACGACTCTATCTCTCTTTGACTCCATGCAAGACTCCTACTTGGGCCTGACGACCGCTGCACATGAAGTGCTAGATGCTCCGGATGCCTCGCTCATGTCCAGTTCTCTCTCCACCATTATCTCTAATGATCAGAAGTTTTTACCCTTGATGGATGCCATCGTTGGCAATTATGAGGAAGAAGCCCAGGAAAGGATAGAACAATTGCAAGAAATAGGTTTGTTGATCGCTTCCTTCTTGATCATCCTGACAGTGGTCTGCTTGTTTCTCTTGATCCAGCCTTTGCTCAGACGCTTTCATCATAAGAATTCTAAACTTAGTAAGGTTAATGAAGAGCTAATTCGTCAGAAAAATCAATTGGTAATTGAAACGGGTGAGATTAAGGAAGAAATCGAATACTTAACTATAGCTAAACAAAAAGCGGAGGAGGCAACCTTAGCCAAATCCAATTTCCTATCTAATATGAGTCATGAAATCCGAACTCCGATGAATGCGGTAATCGGTATGACTCATATTCTCAAGGAAGAAAATCCAAGAGAAGACCAGAAAGAACATCTTGATACTATTATGTTTTCTGCTGAGAACCTCCTGGTAATCATCAACGATATCCTAGATTACAGTAAAATGGAAGCGGGTAGGATGGTCATTGAGCGTACTAATTTTGATGTCAAAGAAGTGATTAACAACATCTATAAGACGCTTTCTCCAAAAGCCAAGGACAAGCAGTTGTTATTTCAGCTAGACATGGAGGAGGATATCCCTCGCTACCTCGTAGGCGATCCCACGCGACTAAGTCAAGTACTCATCAATCTGATCAATAACGCCATAAAGTTTACGGAAGAAGGTAAAATCATTCTTACGATTAGGTTACATGGTAAAACCAAAGATGGGGAGGCCAAGTTGTACTTTGAAGTGAAAGATTCTGGTATCGGAATTCCAAAGGAAAAGCACAAGGCAATTTTTGAAAGTTTCTCTCAGGCTGATGAGCATACTACTCGAATGTTTGGTGGAACTGGTTTAGGCCTTGCTATCACCAAACGTTTGGTAGGATTACAGGGTGGAGTGATCAAGTTGCAAAGTGAATTGGGTAAAGGTTCTGCTTTTTCTTTCTGCCTACCTTATCCGGTGGGTGAAGCACCACAAGAGACCATGGTGGAAACCAAGAATGTGCTGAAAGAAAAAGGAATTGAAGGCGTTGAACGAATTTTAATCGTAGAAGACAATGTCTTTAATGTGAAAGTCGTGAAGCGCATCCTGAAGTTCTGGGATATGGAAATCGACATCGCTAGTGATGGCTATGAAGCTTTGCAGAAGGTAAGAGAGAAGGATTATAACCTCGTTCTCATGGATCTCCAGATGCCGCGGATGGACGGTTATGAAGCTACCGAAACTATCCGGAGTTGGGAGGAGCTCAAGTATCAGTCGCTGCCGATCATCGCCTTATCCGCCTCGGCCCTAGCGGATTTCCGTCAAAGGGCTTTCGATGTGGGTATGAATGATTTCCTTACTAAACCATTCAAACCAAAGGATTTATACCAGACCATCGAGCGCCATGCCATCCAGCTTCGAGCCTAATGAGGTGAGAAGCATGGCTGAAATAGTTTGCTGTAAGATTAGATAGTCTTCACTAGACGCGCTGCTGCCGCTTCATTGGTGGCAAGCGGAATATTATGCACATCACAAAGTCGCATTAACATATTTACATCCACCTCGTGCGGATGCTTGCCCAGTGGATCACGGAAGAAAATGACCATATCAACCTGACCTTCCACCAAACGACTAGCGATTTGTGCATCCCCACCATAAGGACCACTCAACATTCTTTCCACATTCAAGCCGGCCCGCTCTACGTGAGAGCCAGTTGTTCCAGTAGCTATTAAACTGATTTTCTTGTCTTGAAAAAGTGCTAGATGATCTTTTATGAAGCCTACCATATCGGCTTTCTTCCCATCGTGTGCGATGATTGCTATGGTCATAGTTGGAGAAATTGAAAGAGCTATAGCCTCCTTCTCAAGTGTTGGAAATATTCCTTCAGTTGTGCGGTCTATCACCCATAACTTGAGAATAAACACTAATCTTAAGAAAGTTTTAAAAAGCCAGAAATTAGTTAGTATTCTGGGCTAAAGCTATAACTTCGGCGCGAAGTTTACTATTTCTGTAACTAAAAACAAGCTATAATGAAAAAACTGTTCTTAAGCTTATTTGTATTGGCATGTTTAGCTGGACAAGCTTTTGGTCAGATTCCTACTCCCCAACCAAGTCCTACTTCTGAGATCAAGCAAACGGTGGGCCTTACGGAGGTGCACATAGTTTATTCTCGACCAAGTATGAAAGGGCGTACCATCTTCGCAGATGATGGATTGGTTCCATTTGGCGATGTATGGCGTTTTGGTGCGAATCAGGCTACAAAGATTTCATTCAGCGATGACGTGACTCTAGGTGGTAAGGCAGTAAAAGGCGGAGAATATGCCGTTCTTGCTAAGCCAACTGCTAAAAGCTGGGAAATCATGTTCTTTCCATATGAAGGTGGAAACTGGGGAAGCTACCGAGAAAAAACACCTGCTGCTGTCGTAAAGACCGATGCACAAGAGTTGCCTTTTGCAGTAGAATCATTCTCTATGATGTTAGGAGATTTGAAATCCAATTCAGCAAACCTTTATGCCATGTGGGAAAAGACTATGATTGCTATCCCTGTGGAAGCTGAAGTAGACTCTAAAGTAATGGCAGCGATTGATCGTGTTCTAGCTGGACCTACAGCAGGTGATTACTTTGCAGCGGGTACCTATTACCATGAAGCTGGAAAGGACTTGAATAAGGCCCTAGAAATGGTTCAAAAAGCTACCAAAGTAGATAATCCAAGATTCTGGCAGGTACGCCGTGAGGCGCTGATTCTTGCTGATCTAGGTAAGACAGATGAAGCGATTGAAGCTGCTAAGAAGTCTAAGGAACTAGCTGAAAAGGCTGGTAACAAAGATTATATTCGCATGAATGAAAAGTCTATCAAAGAATGGACTGCTAAGAAATAGTCTTCACTCATTCATAAGAAAAATCTAGTTTCTGACTGTGCCTTGACATTGAAATAGATGTCAAGGCACAATCCATTTGACGTACGAGTTTACTTGACAATCTGTATAGAATACGCTATCTTGTTAGCCTAAATACCCAGTAATTATTCGACTAAACCTACTGAAAGACGGTCAGTTATGAAACAAGGTTTAACTCATATTTAAATTTTATTTTATGTGTTTTAGACTTGTTATCTGAGTTTTAAGTAGGAGTTACCATGAACAAAAGAGAGTAGTTGTATTACCCTATGGCCTTTGAACTAAATCTCATTTCCCATGATCATTTTATTCATCCTATTGATCGTGTTACTATTGTTCAAATTTGACGTAGTAAACGAGGCATTCTAAGTAGAAACTGGGAAAATCAATCCAAATCTGCTTTACAAACAAAAAAAGGATTTTACCAAACCGGTAAAATCCTTTTTCATTTTTATTAGGTTACAAATCCCACCACTTACCTAGGTTTCTAGGCCGCTGCTGCTGTTTCTTTATCTCCACTCATGCCTTGAATGATACTGGCGATGATCATCACTAAAAAGCAACCAATAGGGTTAAACCAAAGGTAGGAGATAGATATGGTCTCTATTTTGTCTAAGTACCACAAGCTAAGGATACATGCTTCTCCAATCAATGCTGCGATAAAAACGGCTGAGCCTTTTACCTTTTTCAAGAAAAAAGCCACCATAAATATCCCCAAAATCACACCATAAAATAGAGAGCCGATAATGTTTACGGCTTGAATGAGGTTCTCGAACAGGCTTGCTGTAACGGCAAAGAATAAAGCTATTCCACCCCACATAATAGTTATCCATTTGGATACTTGCAGATAGTGTTGATCCTCTCGATCCTTCACCAGGGACCGCTTATAGATGTCAATCACCGTGGTGGTAGCCAAAGCATTTAGCTCGGAAGCTGTCGAAGACATGGCCGCCGAGAAGATCACGGCCAATAATAGACCTATTAACCCAATGGGCAAATAGTTCATGATAAAGGTGATGAATACGTAGTCTTTATCATTATTCTGGAGATTAAGTCCGGAATCTTCAATCAACTGTCCCGCCTGAACGCGCAGTGCTTTTTGCTCCTCATGCATAGCCATTACCTTTTCTTTGGCATCAGCTATCGCTGCTTGGTCCTCCGTTCGCATGGCAGCCACTAAAGCATTGATTTCTTCTTGTTGCGCGGCAAAAATTTGATCATGTTGTTGGTCCAAGACTTCGTAGTCAGCATAGAGCTCGCTCTGCTGCAGCTTCTCGACATTGGATGCGTTAAAGTGCAAGGGCGGCTTGATGAACAAGAAAAATACAAATACCATTACCCCAACAAACAGGATAAGAAACTGCATAGGAACCTTCAGAATACCGTTGAAGAGTAATCCTAGCCGGCTTTCCGTGAGAGACTTACCTGATAAATACCGCTGCACCTGAGATTGGTCGGTACCAAAGTAAGATAGAAAAAGGAAAACACCACCTAGTATACCGGACCACAGGTTGTATCGATTGGATAGATCGAAATTGAGATCCACCACATTCAATTTCTCCATTTTCCCCGCTACACCTAATGCCTCCACAAAGGAGATATTCTCTGGTAATTTATTCACTATGATAATGGCGGCAATGACCATCCCGGTTAGGATAATTATCATTTGCTGCTTTTGGGTAACACTGACGGCCTTAGTACCGCCGGCAACCGTATAAAAGATGACTATTAAGCCAATGGAAAATACAGTGATATTCAGTGACCAACCCAAAATGGTGGAGAGAATAATAGCCGGCGCATATATAGTAATACCCGCCGCCAGCCCTCGCTGCACCAGGAACAATATGGCGGTGAGTGAGCGGGTCTTTAGATCAAACCGCCCCTCCAGGTACTCGTAGGCCGTATATACTTTTAGATTATAGTAGATGGGAAGAAAGAATACGCAGAGAATCACCATGGCGATCGGCAAACCGAAATAGAATTGCGCAAATCCCATTCCATCTATATAGCCTTGTCCTGGTGTAGATAAGAACGTAATGGCACTAGCTTGGGTAGCCATTACAGAAAGGCCGATGGTCCACCACTTGAGATCGCGATCCCCTAACAGATAACTTTGTACATTATTAATGTTCCGTGTCTTTATAACTCCATATGCCACGATACCTAGTAAGGTACCTAGCATGATCGTCCAGTCGAGTAAATGCATTAGTGAAAAGTCATTTCAAAACTACCGCTGGCGGTAATTTGGTGAAGAAATTCAAGCGTAAAGCGTGATCATCGAGGGGAGATGTCAACGCTGGTCAAGAAAAGGCTTGGGAAAAAAGGTAAAACAATAAGATGATGACTGTATGCGAGACTAGCACAAAGATGTACATCTGCTGCCAGGACGAAAAGATCGGTGGTTTATCTTCCTTTTCATCATTCGGGTTAAAGGCTGATGATTCCATTGATAATTTTGATTTTATATTGCTCGTGCAGTTGAATGATCGTACTATCTATTCTTTGAAAGAATGCGTAAATCTACAATTCGATTTAGAATTATAAAAGATTATCTCTCCTACTGGAATTGAAAAAAAGCTCATTCCCAATAGGTTGTGTAAAGTATAGGAGAGACAAAATTATATCCTACTTGTTGTGCTATTCTTGTAAACTCCGAACCGACTTGGTCCGACAAGTGATTTGCAAAATCACCTTTTTGAGGAGTAAGTTACTTGCAAGTCCAGTCAAAGTGTGGCTCCTTTGACACCATCAAAAATAGAAATGGCATTTGGATATCTCTGGACAGGGCGGGTATTTAACCTGCTCTTAACTTTTGGAAAATTAGATCATTGAGCTGTCAGGGACTAGATGTCGGATGTTAGATCACTTCGTTGTCAGAGGTCAATTGTCAGATGTCAGAGGTCAGATGTCAGATAGGGGAAGTCCGTGTCTGTTATCTGTCTTCTGACCTCTACCTTTTGTCTTCTTATTTCTGTCCTCCTCTCTCTCCCCCTCACCTAATCCACAACAGATAAGCCGCGGCAAAGGGCAACATAAAGATAAAACCATCGAAGCGATCCAAAAATCCGCCATGCCCAGGAAGTAGACTGCCTGAGTCTTTAATATCATGGCTGCGCTTCAGCATGGATTCTACCAGATCACCTAAACTCCCAAAAACTGAAATAATTAGTGCTAGTACTAGCCAGTTGGTTAGACTGAGCTCTGGGATATACAGGCTTAGGAGATAAGCCATCACAAATGCTACCGTCGCACCGCCCAGCGTTCCTTCCCAGGTCTTCTTTGGAGAAATCCTGGGAAACAATGGGGTTCTGCCAATTTGTGAGCCAATTAAGTAAGCCATCGTATCATTGGTCCAGGTCAGCAGTAATAGTCCCAGCACGATCGTAGGATAGTAGGATCCGCCAGAAAAAGCGACAAAATCTAATAGGGCAAAGGGAATCCCTATATAGAATACCCCTAGAATCATATAAGCAATATTGGTAAAGGGTTTATCAGAATCGGTATAGAGTTCGTACACAAAGGATAAAAAAACAAAAGGGGAAAATAGGATAGAGGCTAGTATGATGAAATTCTCTCTATCAGAAATCAGATTGAGTTCTACAATGGAAGCAAGCACAAAGGGGAGAATGCCCATCCCCAATCCTAACAGTTTGCGGATTGAATCTTTTTTACCGGCATTTTCCAATACCAAACCAAGATATTCCCAGAGGCAAAGCCCGGTAATTAATAGAAAAAGGGCCACAAATGAATAATGGCCTCCGAATAGCCCTCCAATCATTACCACCACGAAAACTACGGCGGTCATTGCTCGTCTTAGCAGTCCTTTCATACAGTCTTTTCCTCTAATGTGTTACTATGCTTTGCCAAATACCATCCCCCAATAATGAATAAAACCAAAGATCCTAGGCTAAGGAATAGATTTGGCATTTCGCTTTCAGCTGCCATTTCATCCAATGCCTCGCCATAGGAGTAGTAGGCGACGATCTGTATACCATTGTAGAAAAGGTGTACAATTATAGGAATCCATAAATTCTTACTCCAGTAAAACAGGTAGCCCAACAAAGCTCCAAGGATGAGCCGTGGAAGAAAACCTTCAAATTGCATATGGAAACCACTGAAAATTACCGCTGCCAACCAAATGGCTAAGTGCGGATTTCGCATGCGATCTTCAAATTCTTTTTGTACAATACCTCTGAAGATGATTTCTTCCCCCACTGCAGGTGCTACGGCCATGACTACTAGCGAAAAAAGCAATTCGCCGATTCCTTCCATGTTCAGGAGACCAGCGATCATGGCTTCTGCTTGTCCCTCTAGGCTGGTGGCCCAGGAGGGTAAGGGGAGTTGCTGATTGATCCAGTAGCTCCATTGTGCAAATGGAAAGGAAACCATCAACCAAACTATTCCTGCTCCAATAAAGAAGCTTTGTGGCTGCACATTCAGTGAAAGCTTGTCCCACCATTGTTTTTTATGGAAAAGGTATGCTGTAGCTAAACCAGGGACCGTAAAAGTAAAGACATGGCTGACCAAGTTGATGGTCCGAAAAAATTGGCGTTCACTGAATGGGGTATCAGCATTTACATCCACCATTGCACTAATGGGAACACCCCATATTTCGCTGATTAGGAGATTGAGCAGAGAGGCTAGCAGCGTGCCGACTATCATTCCAACAAAGAGAAACCCTAGGATCATTAGTAAGGGCATACCTACAGATCTCGTGTTGGTGGATAAGGTTTGCGGTTCCATGTAGCTCTAATTTTATATCCCTAGCTCAATTGGCGGTTTGGGTCTTGATGATTCCAGGCCATTACTTTCTAGTATTGAGAGTTCTTGTCAACTTGAATAGTACACGATAAGCATGTAATTTCGCGCCAAACAAAGACCCGTAGCTGGCCTGGGTTGACCCTGGCTTCAGTTGCGAATTTAATTAAATAACTGAGGAATGATGAATAAGTTGTGGGGAAAGGCATACCACAGCGGTCTAATGGAATTCATTCCCAAAATGATTAACGGAAATGACTCGATTAAGCGTTAACATCAACAAGGTGGCTCTGCTGCGAAATTCAAGAGGAGGTAATCTGCCTAACTTGATCCAGGTAGCGAAGGATTGTGAAACCTTTGGTGCTCAAGGCATCACGGTGCATCCTCGACCTGATCAAAGACATATCCGATACAGTGATATCCCAACATTAAAGGCGATTGTGCAAACGGAATTCAACATAGAAGGATATCCTAACCCGAATTTTATGAAGTTGGTACTGGACAATCGTCCACATCAAGCCACTTTAGTTCCTGACCCTCCGGGTGTCCTTACTTCTGATACCGGTTGGGATACGATCAAAGAGGAAGCCTTTTTGAAGGAGATTATAGCTGAATTGCAAGGAGCGGGTATCCGCGTCTCGCTTTTTGTTGATCCAGAAGAGCAGTTTATTGAAGGAGCAAAAGCGGTCGGTGCCGATCGTATTGAATTCTACACCGGTAATTATGCGAAGAATTACCAAGTAGATCGAGCTAAGGCAGTAGAGGCCCATAGCCGTTGTGGAAAGCTTGCCAACCAGCTGGGGTTAGGAATCAACGCTGGCCATGACCTGAATTTAGATAACCTGCACTATTATCAGCAAGAGGTGCCCGAGCTCCTAGAGGTTTCCATTGGTCACGCCTTGATTGCAGATGCCCTATACCTGGGTTTGAAGAATACCATTCAACGATATTTGTACTGCTTACGTACGGAAGAATAGGTCTATAGTATAGAGGTGGCAAAAAATGTGGTGTTGTGCAAATGTTCAAGAAAATTAAAATTTTAACACGATTTTAGGATTGTAATTTGGCAGACCAATTCAGATTTCCGGTTGAAAGTTTCAGCGAAAAGTTTTATACCAAATAAAAATTTGTTCACTATCCAGTTTTGGAGTAAAAGTTCCAATATAATTGGCCCGTAAAGAATTAAAAAAACGGGTCATTTGACCCTTGTTGGCGAGTTGAACTTTTTGAAAGTTAAAAAAACGTTATGGAAAGTTTAACAAAAAGCCTAATTTTGACAACGGTAGGATTTTTTATTTTTCATATAAAACTGGATTAGTATGAAAAAACTCTCACTAGTTTTTACACTGGTCCTCTTTTGCGTGGGCGTAACCATGGCACAGAGGACTATCACCGGTACAGTTACCGATGACAGTGGTGAGACCTTGATCGGAGCAACTGTTTTGGCTCAAGGTACAACCACCGGTACTGTTACTGACTTCGACGGCAAATATGCTTTGACCGTCCCAGAAGGAGCTACTACATTGGTAGTTAGCTACACTGGTTTTGCTACTGAAGAGGTAGCAATTGGTGTTTCCGACGTAATTGACGTTACGCTTACTGAATCTGCAGAACAACTTACTGAGGTTGTTGTAACTGGTTTGGGTATCAAGCGCGAGAAAAAAGCACTTGGTTATGCGGTAACAACCTTGGGAACTAAAGATATCGAACTAAGACCTGAAGCTGACGTAGCTCGTGTACTTCGCGGTAAGGTTGCAGGTGTAGATATCAGCCAGACATCAGGTTTGGCAGGTTCTGGTACTAACGTAATCATTCGTGGTTACTCTTCTATTACAGGTACCAACCAACCTCTTTTCATCGTGGATGGTGTTCCTTTCAACTCTGACACCAACACTGACCGTGGTGCTGCTTCCGGTGGTGCTACTTCTTCCAGCCGTTTCCTTGACCTTGATCCTAACAACATCGCTGAAGTTAGTGTATTGAAAGGTTTGAGTGCAACGGTATTGTATGGTGAAGCGGGTCGTAATGGTGTAGTATTGATCACAACTAAGAACGGTGCAGTTTCTGAACTGGACAAGAAGTTCGAAGTTACTATCGATCAATCTTTCTTCGCCAACGATATTGCTTCTCTTCCTGATGATCAAGACCTTTACGGTAATGGTTGGCAGAACAGAGCTGCTGCGGCATTCTCTAACTGGGGTGCTCCTTTCGATCAGCCAGGCCGTAATAGCTTAGGTGCTGATGGTACTATCCGTCACCCTTATGATCGTGCAGCTTTGAACGATGTATTCCCTGAGTATGTAGGCGCTCGCTATGACTATAGAGCTTACGATAACCTGGAGAATTTCTTCCAAACTGGTTTGATTGCCAATACTTCTATCAACATTGCTAACCGTTTGTCTGATGGTACTTCATTGAACTTCAGCTATGGTTACCGTAGTGAAGAAGGGTTTGTGCCTTTGAGTCAGTATGACAAGCACAACTTTGGTTTGGGTATCTCTACTAAACTAGCAAATGGTCTTAAGGTAAATACAACGTTTAACTACGTTAACTCTGACCGTGTAGCACCTCCTGCTGGTCGTAGTACGAGTTCGAACCCGACCTTTGCTTCTCTTTTCTCTAACGTATTCTACACACCTCGTTCTGTAGGTTTGTATGAGCTTGAGTATGAAAATCCTCAAGATAAGTCATCTATCTACTACCGTGGTGGTAACGACATCCAGCACCCAATCTGGACGTTGAACAATACTGGAGATAAGGAGTTGGTTAGCCGTTTCTTCGGTACAATCAATTTGAGCTATGATATCGCTGATTGGTTGACTGCTACTTACCGTTTAGGCTTGGATGGTTACAACACCAGATCAAGATACCACATCAACAAAGGTGGACGTCAGCAGCCTGATGGTTTATTGCAAACCAACGAGCGTATCAACTTGATCCAAGATCACAACTTGAACTTGATGTACAACAAGCCTCTAGGTGAAAACTTGAGCTTGGACGGTGTAGTTGGTTTGAATATCCGTCGTGATACTAGAAACTACACTGGTACTTATAGTACACAACAGTTCGTATATGGATTGTTGACTCACAACAACTTCATTACCCACAATAACTTCTCTTCTTTCAGAGAAGAAAACTTGATGGGAGCGTATGCTACGGCTTCTTTGGGGTATAAGAGTTACTTATACTTCAACGTGCAAGCACGTAATGACTGGACTTCTACATTGGAACCAGAGAACAGATCTGTATTCTATCCTTCTGCTTCTGTTTCTTTCATTCCAACGGAAGCTTTCCCTGGTCTTCAGCAGAGCACAATGTTGAACTACTTGAAGATTCGCTTGGGATACGGTACTTCAGCTGGTTATCCAAACCCATATAATACTCGTAACGTATTGGCTACTACGCCTAATGCTTTCAAAGCAGCAGGTGGTGCCGTATTGAATACGAACTCAGTATCTAACACTTTCGGTAACCCGAACTTGCAGCCTGAGTTGCATACAGAGATTGAATTTGGTTTAGAAGGTCGTTTCATCAACAACAGAGTAGGGGTTGACCTTTCTTTGTTTGATAAGCAATCTACTGACCTGATCATCAACCTACAGTTAGATCCATCTACTGGTTTCAGCAACACGACTGTAAACAGTGCGTCTCTGTCTAACCAAGGTATTGAATTGGGCATTGATGTTACACCAATCCAGACTTCTGACTTCTCTTTGACCTTAAACGGTAACTTAACAAGAATCGTAAGTGAGGTGAAGGCTTTGTCTGAGGGTGTAGACCAGATTCAATTTGCATCTGCTAACGGTAGCTTGGGTAACTACGCTATCGTAGGAAGACCTTACGGTATTATCTTAGGGGATAGAATTCGTCGTGATGACGCAGGTAATCCAATTATCGCATCTAATGGTGTATACCAAGATGCTCCAGATATTGGAGAACTAGGTGATCCTAACCCTAACTTCACAGCTAACGGTGGATTATCTTTGAATTACAAAGGACTTTCTATTAATGCTCTTATTACATATTCTGATGGAGGTGTGATCTACGCTACTGGTCCTTCTACTTTGATGGGTCGTGGTATTTTGCAGGAAACAGACTTTGATCGTTTCGTTCCTGTAATTGTACCTGGTGTACTAGGTGATGGAACACCTAACAACATCCAGATTACTCCTAACAATCACTACTGGACCAATGGTGGTGTATTTAGAGATGAAATGCGTACCTATGATGCAACTTATCTTAAGTTGCGTGAGGTATCTGTTTCCTATGCATTGCCTAAGAGTATCATCGATAACTCTCCATTTGGTTCTGTGGTATTTACGCTCTCTGGTCAAAACCTATGGTTTGACGCCTTCGGTTTCCCAGACGGTGCTAACTTTGATCCAGAAGTATTGAGTCTTGGTGTAGGTAACGGTAGAGGTTTTGAATTCATGAACGTACCTACTTCTAGACAAATTGGAGGAAGTTTGAGGATTACCTTCTAATCAAAAAAGAGCAAAAAACATGAGAAATATTCTTAAGCTAAGTCTCTGCACTTTGCTAGTGATTTTTATGTCTGCTTGTGACAATTTGACTGAGCTAGACGGATTGCTAGACAACCCAAATGCTGTAACGGCAGATAAGGCAGAGCTTGATTTGGTGTATAACCAAGTTGTATTAGATTTCCGCGATTTTGCGTACACTGCCAGTGACATCACTATGCAGTTCGTGCGTATGCGCCATATGTTTGGTCCTTTGTATGACAACGCCACATCTCCTGCTACTTTCAATGGTATCTGGAATGAGGCCTACAGTAACCTTTTCCCTGATATGGATTTGGTGATTGAAATTGCTTCTGCAGATGGACTGAACACTTTCACTGGCTCCGTTAAGGTAATGAAAGCCTACGTGCTCATGACTTTAGTGGATCTTTTCGGAGATGTTCCTTTCTCTGAAGCTGGACAAGGGGTAGAAAACCCAAGTCCTGCGGCAGATGATGACGCAGCTGTATATGCAGCCGCTCTAGGTTTATTGGATGCAGCGATTGCTGAATTGGGTAGCCCTAAGGGAACACCTGCTAATGACTTGTACTACGGAGGTGACGCTGGTAAGTGGTTGAAGCTTGCTAATACCATGAAGCTTCGCTACTATGTACAGACTCGCTTAGTAGACAATAACGTTAGTGCAGTAAATGCATTGATGAGCTCAACGATCAGTTCTGCAAGTGATGACTTTGCTTTCCCTTACGGAACTGAGCGTAACAACCCATTCTCTCGTCACCCTAAATATGGTGCATATGAGACCGGTGGTGGAAACTACATGTCTAACTGGATGATGTGGGAAATGTTCGGAGATAAAGAAACCGAAGACCCACGTTTGAGATACTACTTCTATCGTCAGGATTGTGACGAAGTAGGAGAAGACCTGTTTACGCTAGATTGCCTTGATTTTGGACTTCCATTGCACTATCCAGGTACTTACAGAGGACCTTTCTGTACTGCCTCTAACGACAA
>CAJXPD010000089.1 GCA_913057785.1 uncultured Lewinella sp.
CAAATGGGCCAAAACCTTCGTTACTAAAGCCAACAACTGCCACATCTTCCGGCACCCTTCTTTCTCTTTCTGCTAATTCCCGCATAGCTCCTAACGCAGCGTGGTCACTTGCTGCAAATACAGCATCAATTTCTGGATAGCGATCGATCACCTCCTTAATGCATCTAATTCCATCTTGCTGACTCAAGCCACTTTCCAAAATCCATTCTGGACGAACCTGTATTCCATGTTTCTTTAATACATCCTGGTAGCCTTCCGATCTTAGGCGATAGGGAAGAATGTCCCTTGGTCCTGCCAAATGCAAAATATTTCGGCAACCTTCCTCAATCAGATGCTGGGTAGCGCTGACCGCTCCTTGGTAATCATCAATCACCACCGTACTAATATCTGCACGATTTGGAGTCCGATCAAATAGCACTAGAGGCACACCCTTTTCGATAATCTTGTTAAGGTGTTCATAGTTTTTAGTATCGTAAGCAAGAGAGCAAATAAGGCCATCAACCTGTGTATTCAGCAGCGCGTCCACGTTTCGCACCTCCTTCTCCGACAAGTCGTCAGATTGAGTAATGATCGCATTGTAGCCTTCCTGGTTAATGACCGTTTCTATGCCTTTGACGACACTCGCAAAAAAATTGATATCAATAGCAGGGACTATTATTCCGATCAAATAACTCTTGCCCTTCCGCAAAGCGGCTGCCAGATGGTTGGGCTCATATCGCAGCTCAGCAGCCTTCTGCTCAACTGCCTCTATTGTCTTTTTGCTGATGCGTGGATGATGGTTGAGGGCCTTTGAGACAGCCGAAGGAGATAAATTCAGAGCTTTGGCGATATCACTGATTGTCGTTTTTTTATTCTTCAAATTAGGCTATCTTTGGCTATCTGTTCAATCGATTGAACAAAAATATCTTCTTTACTCTTATTATCAAATTTTTGAAGCATTTTCGATGAAATATATTGTCTGCGAGGAACCTGGACAGTTTCTTATTAAAGAAAAGCAAGAGCCTTCTTTGGAAAGGGATCAAGTATTGATTCAGATGAAACGAATTGGTATTTGCGGCACCGACTTGCATGCCTATCAGGGCAATCAACCCTTTTTTCAATATCCGAGAATACTTGGGCATGAACTAGCCGGTGAGGTGGCACAGGTAGGAGCGGGGGTGACTGATTTCAAGCTTGGGGACCGTGTAGGAATTATGCCCTATGTTAGTTGTGGTGTTTGTATTGCTTGCCGGAGAGGGAAACCCAATTGCTGTACCTCTATTCAAGTGTTGGGTGTTCATAGTGATGGTGGTATGCAAGAGAGAATTGTCTTGTCTCAAAATCTTCTTTTGCCAGCTAATCATTTGGAGTGGGAAGAGATTGCAGTTTTGGAACCATTAGCGATTAGTGCACATGCGATCCGCCGTTCTCAAGTTACTTCTGCCGATACGGTAGTGGTGATGGGTTGTGGCCCTATCGGAATCGGAGTAATGGCCTTTGCCCAGTTAGAGGGAGCACGTGTGATAGCTCTAGATGTTCAGGATAGCCGATTAGAGTTCGTAAAGGAAGAGCTTGGCATAAAAGACACTGTCAATGTTTTGAAAGGGGACCCACAGGCCAGAATTGAAGAACTTACAGATGGAGATATGGCACAAATAGTCTATGATGCTACAGGCAATAAAAGAGCTCTTGAAAGCGGGATTAATTATATGTCGCATGGTGGAAAATTTGTACTGGTTGGATTATTTAAGGGGAAGCTTACTTATCACCATCCATCGATCCATGCTAAAGAGACTAGTCTGCTTTGTAGCAGGAATGCCACGAGACAAGATTTTGATTATGTCATGGATAAACTGAATCAAAAGGCTTTTCCGGTAAACTCTTTTGTTACCCATACTGTTCCTTTTCTAGACATGCCCCAACACTTTGAAGACTGGTTGAAACCAGAAACTGGCGTGATCAAAGCAATGTTGGAAATATCCAGCTAGCAGAGATGCTCCTTTGTTATTGTGAAAATATGTTCATACCTTTAACACATGGATTCAAATAATGTAATTCAAGGGGAATTAGTAGAGAAGTTAGAGCGAATTGCCTACATATTGAAAACCGTAGCGCACCCGACTCGTTTAGCCATCATTCACTTGCTTGAGCAGTATCCGAAGCTCTCTGTAAAGGAGATCTGTGAGCGAACGGGAAGTGAACAATCTCTAACTTCGCACCATCTACAAAATATGAGGTTGAAGGGGATACTCAGTGTCAAGCGGGAAGGTAGAAGCATGATGTACTCTCTAAAAGAGAGGGATGTTTCTTTGATCATTGAGTGCTTGGAAAACTGTCAATGTAACATGTAAGAGAAGTCAGCGATAGGTTATGCCTTCGCTATTGTTTAATTCTCTAATGATATAGCAGTCATACCTTAAGTATGATGCACAAATAGCTGAAATAGGCGGAAGCGATCTATTTCAGCTATTTTTATCTACAAGCCTAAATTCATCTAAATTATGGATCTCGAAATAGAAAAAGAGAAATTCGACGCAATCGCAAAAGCTATCCACAGCGCAACAAGTCCGGTTGGAATCGATGCCAAGAAGACGCATGTAATTATACTGGAAAAACTCTTACAGATTGAACAAAGATTGGCCTCGATTGAAGAAAAACTAGCTGAGAAATGAATGCAACTGAATTGGATATTTCACGCCTATTGCAACGCCATTTTCCCGAATTATCTGAGAAAGCATTGCACGAAGAAATGGTGTCGGTTGGGAAACTGTACCATTTCAAAGCTGGACAGGTAATACAAGATTATGGAGGATACATAAAACTTGTCCCACTGCTAATAGAGGGCAGCATCAAGGTGTTGAGAGAAGATGAGGAAGGAAACGAGTTATTGTTGTATTTCTTGGAAGTGGGTCAGACCTGCTCTATGTCCTTCTCATGTTGCATGATGAATAAACAAAGTGATATCCGTACAATTGCAGAAGAGGACGTAAGCATGATTGGAATCCCCATCCAATATGTAGATGAATGGATGCGTAAGTATCAAAGCTGGAAAAACTTTGTGATGCGATCTTACGATCTAAGAATGCGGGATTTGATCAAAACCATCGACAGCATTGCTTTCAAGAAGATGGATCAGAGACTCTTGGAGTACTTAAAACAGAAAGTCCAAGTCAATACCAATCCCATATTATCAACCACTCATCAGGCTATTGCCTACGACCTGAATGCCTCAAGAGAAGCTATTTCACGCCTTCTAAAACAACTCGAGAAACAAGGGAAAGTGAGATTGGGCAGAAACAAGATTGAATTGGTATCCTAAAATAAGCAGCAGAAACTGTCACCATTTTTCCTGAACCATTGTTAGATTTTACTAATCCTGCTAATTCTACTACTGGCTTTAAATAACTGGTCAAAAACTTTTAAGTTTGACGCCCTAAACAAAATGACTCTTTTGGGAGTTGTGCTTACATAATCGTTGACCAAATTTGCTAGTATGAAAAAAGCTTTCCAGCCAGCTAGGCTATCTCAAGCCTTGCTATATTTATTCTTATTGTTTTTGATTCCTGTCTTGGGTGTAGCCCAGCCTCAGGGTCCCAGAGGCCTCAAAGGAGGCAAGGACGGAGATGAAAAGAAGAAAGAGAAACCTAAGACCTTCCAAGATATTATCACAAAGGATGCCGAGACCATGGAAGGCATGCTTCACGTCCATAAGGTAGGTGATAAAAGATACTTTGAGATTCCTGAATCACTCTTCGGCCGAGATATCATGGCCATCACCCGTATGTCGAAAACACCTACCGGGGCTGGCTACGGTGGAGAACAAGCCAATCGCCAGGTATTCAGGTTTGAAAAAGGGCCTAAGAAAAACGTCTTTATTCGAATTGTTAGCTATATCAACGTAGCAGACAGTTTAGAGCCTATTTATCAAGCAGTTCAGAATTCCAATGTAAATCCTATTGCTGCTTCATTCGATATCAAAGCGACACGTAAGGATACCTCTGTTCTAATTGAAGTTGGACCATTCTTTGACAAGCCAAATCAGGCTTTTGATATCTCCACTCGAACAAAGAGTCGCTATAAAATGAAGGCGATTCAAAAAGATCGCTCTTATATAGAAAGTATCAAAGCTTTCCCAATCAATGTAGAAGTTCGCAGTGTTAAAACTTACTCTGTTACGCCTCCGACCCCTCCTCGCCCTGGAGCCACAGGTCGTTCTAGAACGGTAGACTTGGCGGCAGGTGTAGCATCAGGCGCTGTAACCTTTGAGTTGAATACTTCTATGATCTTATTGCCAGAGACCCCTATGCGCAGAAGATTTTTCGACCCTCGTGTCGGTATCTTCTCCAATCGCTACACCTTGTTTGACGGGGAGGATCAAAGAGCGGTAACAGAGACTTTCGCGGTACGCTGGCGTCTAGAAGCTAAAAATGATGCCGATGCCCGTCGTCAGCAAAATGGAGAGCTAATCGAGCCTGCTAAGCCGATTGTCTTTTATATTGATCCTGCCACACCGATGAAATGGAGACCTTACCTAAAGCAAGGGGTCGAAGATTGGCAGGTAGCTTTTGAACAAGCAGGTTGGAAAAATGCGATCCAGGCTAAGGATTGGCCGGAGAATGATCCCAATATGAGTTTGGAGGATGCCAGGTTTTCTGTCATTCGATACTTCGCTTCCAATATTCAAAATGCTTACGGTCCCAATGTACACGATCCACGCTCCGGGGAGATCTTGGAGAGTCACATCGGATGGTATCATAACGTAATGATGCTCTTGAAGCGATGGTATACCATTCAGGCGGCACCTAATGACCCCAAAGCTCGCCCGAACGTCTATGATGACGAGTTGATGGGACAGTTAATTCGGTTTGTCGCTGCTCACGAAGTAGGACATACCATTGGCCTTCGACACAATTTTGGATCGAGTAATGCTACTCCCGTGGAAAAGCTTCGTGATCCTGACTTCATGGCCAAACACGGACACACATCTTCTATTATGGATTACGCTCGTTTCAACTATGTAGCACAGCCAGAAGATGGGGTGAAGAGTCTTTTCCCTAGAGTAGGAGATTACGATAAATGGGCAATCGAATGGAATTACAAGCCGATCTATAATTCAAAAGATGAATACGAAGACCGCAAAATCCTTAACAAATGGTATAAAGAAAAAGCGGCTGGTAATAATAGGCTTTGGTTCATTACGGAAACCAGTTCCTATGATCCACGAGCACAGTCTGAGGACATAGGTGACAATTCCATGAAAGCATCTGAATATGGTATAAAGAATTTGCAGCGAATCATTCCTAACATCCTAGACTGGACCGAGGAGGAAGCTAAGACCTTCGATATGGCCAGAGAGACTTATGATGGAGTAGTTGGACAATACCGCCGTTATATTGGTCATGTTACCAAATGGGTAGGAGGGGTGTTTGAAACGCCGAAAACGTATGACCAAGAGCAGGTGGTTTATGAACCTGCTCCGAAAGACATGCAAAAGAGTGCGATCAACTTCTTGAATCGTCACCTTTTCAGTACGCCTACCTGGATGTTAGATCCAAATATCTTGAATAAGCTTCGCCCTGACCAAGGGGTTGCTGCAGTAGCTAGACTGCAAGAATCTACCTTGAATAGCTTGATGTCCGTCTCAAGGCTGCAACGCATTATAGAAACGGAATCTCGCGGAGGTGATGTTTACAGTATGGAAGAGATGTACGACGACTTGTATAAAGGCATCTGGAGTGAATTGAATCGTACGGGTCCGATTACTACTCATCGTCGTAATCTACAGAAAATGTATGTGGAGAAGATGATTAGCATGCTAGAGCCCAAAGCAGGCAGTAGTTTCAGATTCTCGTTTGGCGGTGCTGGGATCACAGGACCATCAATGAATCCTAAGTATACTGACATTGTTTCTATGTCACATGGCACCTTGTTGCGTTTGCATGGAGACTTGAAGAAGGCCTCCAAAAAATATGGCAATAACATCAGTGGTTATCATGTGAAAGATTGCATCCGTAGAATTGAGGATGCTTTAGATATGGATTAATAGAAGCTTGTATCCTACTCAAAGTCCCGCTCCGACTTGCTTAACACAGTAGGAGCGGGATTATTATTTGGAGGCTTTCTCCATTGATTAACTTAAGCAATTAGCTCCTTGATTACTTTCCCACCAAATTGCGATAGTTGTTTATAGCGACCGCCATGTAGATAGGTCAACTTGTTGTCATCCAAACCCAGTAGGTGTAAGAGAGTGACATGTAAATCACTGATCGGATGTACGATTTCCACGGCTTCTTGTCCCAGTTCGTCCGTTGCGCCGATGGTGTGCCCGGCTTTAACCCCACCTCCCGCAAGCCAGATCGCCATGGCATCAGGATTGTGATCCCGGCCGTAGGCAATGCCTCCCTCACGAATGCCGTTATCTGCCGTTCGACCAAACTCTCCCGAACAGACAATTAGCGTTTCTTCTAGTAGTCCTCTGCGTTTCAGATCTGTAATCAGCCCAGCAATCGGTTTGTCAATACTTCTTATTAAATTTCCATGTGCCCTTTCCAAAAAGTCATGGGAATCCCATCCGGATGAATACAGCTGCACAAAGCGCACGCCTTTTTCTACCAGTCTTCTAGCCAATAGGCATTTTCTGCCAAAATCATGCGTGGCAGGCTCGTCTAGCCCATATAAGGCTTTAGTTTTCTCCGTCTCCTTATCCAAAGCTATGATATCTGGTACTTCCATCTGCATGCGGAATGCCAATTCATAATTGGACATCCGAGCTTCCAATTCGTCATTTCCCGGATACTTCTGCTTATGGTTTTTATTGAAGGCTTGAATCAGATCAATTTTTTTTCGCTGGTGATAGCGACTTACCCCTGGAGGAGGTTCTATGTTGAGTATTGGTGTACCGGTGGCACGGAAGGTAGTGCCTTGGAATCGAGCCGGTAAGAACCCATTGGACCAATTAGCGGATCCTCCTTGTGGAAAAGCTAATTCCGGGAGGACCACAAATGCTGGCAGGTTATCATTTAAGGAGCCAAGGCCATAGGCCGTCCAGGCGCCGAAAGCTGGGTCCCCACCGAATTGATTGCCCGTATTTAACTGATACATGGCGGTGGGGTGATTTACAGACTTGGCTTGCCCTCCCCGATAGAAGCAGATTTCATCTGCTACTTTGGTCAGGTGGACAAAAGGACTACTCATATCAGCTCCAGATTCTCCCACTTTTCTGCTCCGGAATGGGCTCTGTACGATATATCGATTACCGGAAGACATGGCGGAGAATTGTTCCCCTTTGCGTTCAAATTTGCTTAGATGATATTTGGCCAATTCTGGTTTTGGGTCGAAAGTGTCGATGTGACTAGGCCCACCTTCTAAGGTGATAAAAATGACCGATTTGGCCTTAGGCATGAACATCGGAGGTTTTGATTCCAGCGGATTTCTTCCTGAAACTCTAGGCTTTACCTTGGATTCACACCCTAGCAGACTACTAAAGGCAATGGCACCGATACCTGCGCCTAAGCCATACATAAATTGTCTGCGTTTCCAATGTTGCTGTTTAGAAGACATAGAGAAATTCATTCGTGTTAAATAAAACCATAGCTAAGTCTGCCAAAGCCCTAGTGGTAGGCCTTACATCTGAGTCTTTTGTATCTGCTTCATAGCCTCTAAAGACATCCAACTCCTCAACATATTCAAAAGACTCGCCCGTCATTTCTTCAAACATCTTACGGGTAACAGTAGTAGGATATTCCTTAGTTGGAGCTGGGTTAGACTGGTGATAGATTTCCATTTCTCGAACATAATTCGCAGCTTCATGCAATTCTTTCGTATCCATGTTGCGGTTCCAGCACAGCTGCGCAGCCAACTGAATTTGGTTCTGCAGCTCATCTCCTCCTTCTTGTTCCAACCGCAATGCTAAGGCGATGGCACGATCCCTCAATTGCGGACTATTCAGGAGGGTAAATACCTGAGGCGTAACCGTAGAAGAGTTTCTTCTTTCGCAAGATACCTCTGTTGCAGGCTGGTTAAAGACGCGTAAAAAGGGATCAGGAAGGTTACGGATCTTTTCCGCATAAATCGTACGCCGATTTCTGGAGGACTGGCGAGGAGAAGGCTGGTAAGCCATGGCAATGGAGCCCATGGTGTGTCTGGGTTGTAGAGCAATCTCTTGATTGATTTCTGGTCGGATTGGGATGCCCCCAACTTCCAGTTTTATCTCCCCACTTGCCATCAGCATAGCATCTCGAATCTCCTCAGCCGTAAGTCTCCTTGGTGTAAAATGGGAAAGTAGTTTATTGTCCGGATCTACCTTGGCCATCAGTTCCCTATTCTGAGCTTGGCTGGCTTGCTGATAGGCTTGACTGGTCATAATAAGCCGGTGCAAAGCCTTTATAGACCACTTCTGCTCGATGAAGTATTGACTTAACCAATCCAATAATTCTGGATGAGAGGGTAGGGTCCCGGTGCCCCCAAAGTTGTTGCTAGTTTCAACCAGACCTTTGCCAAAATGATACTGCCAAACCCGATTGACAATCGATCTTACCACTAGAGGAGAAGCTTCTCCGGTCAACCATTTGGCAAATCCCAACCGCCTCCCGTCAAGGGATTGAGGGATGGGGGTGATCGATTTCTTCGTTGGCACTCCATCCAATGGCTCAGCCATGGCACTTATGACGCTCAAAACTCCAGCGGGGACCTCTTCAAGTGGTGCATAGACAGAGCCTCCATTTAAGACAAAGGTGGCAGGTACCTTGCCTTCTACCGCCTCAGGCATGAAGGTATTGCGGTTACTTCGTACCACTCTATTCGGTCCATTATACACGGAGTAGGCATAAGGCTGGAATCTGAGCTTGGACTTGTGCAAAGTCTGTCGGCGCTTATCGAGCACTTTACGGTAACCTAGATCTTCAAAGGTGAGCCCCACGTAACGTGGAGGTTGCTGGCCATCTGGAAGCTTTCGTCTTGTTCGTTTATCTAAATAGGGTCTGCCTCTATCTTTAAACCATTTTTTTGCACCTTCTTCCTCCTTTGCCCTAATCCCATCTGTTTCTTCTTGGGTCTTTTTAATCCAGGCTGCGATGCGTTCCTGCTCCTCAGCAAGGCCATCCAGGTTTTCTACCGGCAGAAATGCGGCTTGTCGGCTAGCAAACTGGGTGGGTGCAAAGACGGCTTGGATCCGGTAGTAGTCCTTTGTTGGGATCGGGTCGTATTTGTGATCATGGCATTTGGCGCATCCTAGCGGTAAAGATAGGAAGGTTTCTCCGACGATATTAGTCACATCATCCAAGAAGAGCTGACGTGTTTCGGCTGCAATGGACATCCCTGTATGTTCCCAAGGCCCCATTCTCAAAAAGCCCGTGGCGATCAGCAATTCGGGATTGTCTGGATCCAATTCATCTCCGGCTAGCTGTTCTTGGACAAACTGATCATAGGGTTTGTCTTGATTAAAAGAACGAATGACATAATCTCGATATCGCCAGGCATTGGGACGGATGAAATCATTGGAATATCCGTCAGAATCCGCATATCGGACTACATCCAACCAATGTTTGCCCCAATGTTCACCATAGTGTGGACTTTCGAGTAGTCTTTCGATTAAGGCAACATAGGCTCTCTCGTCTTTATTTGATATGAATTTTTCCCATCCTTTTTGATTGGGAGGTAGGCCGGTGAGACCTAAGGAAGCTCGCTTTAGGAGAGTAAGAGGATCCGCTTTTTTAGCAAAACCCAATCCTGCTTTTCTAAGTTGATCGTGTAAGAAAGCATCGATGGGATGTTCATACTTGTTTTTAGGAGGGGTAGGGGAGGTCAATGGATAGAAAGCCCAGAGCTTGTTCCGGCTGTAACGGCGTTGATCCCAGCTTTCGCTTTGTCCGCCGCTGGTTTGAACCTGAATGCGGTCTCCAAAGTTCCAATCCCCCATGGCTAGAATTTCTGCTCTTTCTTGTTCATCCAACCAAATGGCACCTGCTGAAATCCAATTGCGCAACCATTGTATCTCCTCTGTAGTTAATTGCTCATCACGCTTTGGCGGCATAATAGACGTTGGATCTCTGCCTTCCACCAAGTGAATAAGAGGACTTTCCTGAGGTTCTCCAGGTATCACAGCAGCTTTGCCGGATTGCCCGCCCTTAAGGAGTGAAGCCCGATCTATTACTTGTAAACCTCCTTCTACTTCTGCTGCATTATGCCCATGACAACTCATGCACTTTCGTTCCAGCACAGGGTACACTTCATGCACAAACACCTGTTTAGCCAGTAAGGGGTTGTTAGATTCCAAGCTGGAGGTACAGTCAGAAAAAAAGAGAACGGTGGACAGGATCCCCAGTGTTAGCTGAAGTAATCGCATACAGGAGAATACTTGTGTGAAAGTTGGTCAACATTTAATAGGCTTAGTTGTAAGCCTATTAAATGTAAGGTTTTTTTGTCGTAATCCTTGTTTGCCTTAGCGAATCCGCGGCAATTAGGATATGTGTCAAAAGTTGACGTTAAATTCAAACGCAACAAGAGAACCATTCTAGATTTCCCTTGTTGCCCTTGCAGAATTAAATCCTGAATAAGAAACTAATAGAGACACATGAAGAATGTTTTGGTAGTGGGAGCGTCTTCAGGCATTGGGAAGTCCTTGACTCAATTGCTACAAGAAGAAGGGCACAATGTATGGGGGACCTATAAGTCCAATGAGTTGGCAGGCAGTCAATTTCACTATTTAGATGTATTAGAAGAAGATTTGTCTTTAAACTTTTTACCAGAGACTTTGGATGGCTTGGTTTATTGTCCAGGGAGTATAAACCTGAAGCCCTTCGCTCGCCTCAAGCCAAGTGCTTTTGAGGAAGACTATAGACTGCAAGTTATCGGAGCGATCAAAGTTCTGCAGGCTGCCCTTAAGCCCTTGAAGAAGAGTTCGGCCGCATCCGTTGTCTTTTTTTCAACAGTTGCTGTTCAGGCGGGCTTCAACTTTCATGCGCAGGTGGCTGCCTCCAAGGGTGCCATAGAGGGCTTGACTAGGGCACTGGCTGCCGAGTTTGCACCGAGGATCAGGGTGAATTGCATTGCCCCTTCTTTGACAGATACTCCGCTAGCGGGTAAACTATTGAATTCCGAAGAAAAGAAAGCTGCTAACGCTCAACGACACCCGCTGAAGAAGATCGGGACGGCGGAAGATATTGCCGAGATGGCTTCTTTTTTACTATCGGACAAGTCGGCGTGGATTAGTGGGCAAGTTATGCATGTGGATGGAGGCATGTCTAATCTAAAGGTTTAATGTTTATGAACGAATTGAATGAAAGAGACTTGGACCGAATCATAGAGATGGCTTGGGAAGATAGAACCCCCTTTGAAGCAATCAAATTTCAATTCGGCCTACCCGAAAAAGAGGTGATCCGACTAATGAGGAGAACGCTGAAAGGAAGAAGTTTTAGGCTTTGGCGCAAACGTGTCAACAGTGGAGTAAGTCAGAAACACCTCAAGAAAAGATCTTCCGAGATAAACCGTTTCAAATGTTCCCGACAAAGACATATATCGAACAACAAGATTAGTAAACGATAGGCTCAGCATGGAAAGGCAAGCGATCAATGTGGTTTGGCTGAAGAGGGATCTCCGATTACAGGATCATGCGCCCTTATTTAATGCCGAGAAAGCCAGCAGGCCCTATTTGATTGTTTATTGTTTTGAACCCAGTCTGATTCGATATCCCGATACATCCCTGCGACATCTACAGTTTATCTTTCAGTCCTTGCTAGCTCTCAATGAAGAATTGGGCGCTTTTGAACGACGAGTTGACATCTTTTATGCTGAGGCCCTGGAGATGTTCGCTTTTCTTCAAGAGCAATTCTCGATTGATCAAGTATTTAGTCATCGAGAGAGTGGAATCAAGGTAACCTGGGAGCGAGATAAGAAAGTAGCACAATACCTACAAGAGTTGGGGACGGAATGGGTTGAATCCCAAAAGGATGCCGTTCTTAGAGGACTCAACAATCGCAACAGATGGGAAAAGGAGAGAGAACGTTTTCTGGAATCCCCTATGATTGAAAACACTTTCAGTCAGCAAACACTCCCAACCTTAACACATCCCTTCCTAATACCCGTTGCCTTACGTCAAGCATGGAAGTCTTCCCCAGCTACTTTCCAGCCAGCGGGAACAAGCAAAGCTAGAAAGTACCTGCAGTCATTTGTGGAGGACAGAGGGAAAAATTATCATCGACACATATCTAAGCCCAGTCTAAGCAGAACCAGTTGCTCTCGACTAAGTCCTTATCTAGCTTGGGGAAACCTAAGTATTCGGCAAGTATATCAGCTCGTTAAGTTTCATCCGAATGGGGAAAGGCATAAAAGAGCCTTCGAAAATTTCCTTAGTCGGATTGCTTGGCACTGTCATTTCATCCAAAAGTTTGAGATGGAATGTGAATATGAAACACACTGCATAAACCGAGGGTATGAGTTGCTGGATCGTCCAAAAAATGAAGCTTTTATTGTGGCGTGGGAAACGGGGCAAACCGGATATCCTTTGGTGGATGCCTGCATGCGTTGTGTAATAGCAACAGGCTGGATTAATTTTCGTATGAGAGCTATGTTGGTCTCTTTTCTATGTCATCACTTGGACCAGGATTGGCGTACTGGTGTGTATCACCTGGCTAGACAATTCTTAGATTACGAGCCGGGTATTCACTATCCGCAATTTCAAATGCAAGCCGGTACAACGGGGGTAAATACCGTTCGCATCTATAATCCCGTTAAACAATCTCAAGATCATGACTCCCAAGGCATCTTCATCAAGAAGTGGGTACCGGAATTAGAACGCGTGCCGGCAGAACTTATCCATGAGCCATGGAAGCTCACAGAAATGGAGCAGATATTATATAACTTGAAAATAGGAATAGATTATCCAGCGCCAATCGTCGATTTGAAGGAGAGTGGGAAGATAGCCAGAGATAAGGTTTGGGGACATCGATCCAATGCACTAGTCCAAAAGGAAAGCCGAAGAATCTTACAAAGGCATACAAACCGAAAAGCGTAAGTCAACGGATGAAGAAACAGCATTTACCCCAAAAGATCTGCAAGGTCTGTGGTCGTCCCTTCAGTTGGCGAAAGAAATGGGCCAAAGATTGGGAGTCCGTAAAGTATTGCAGTGAAAGATGTAGAAGAAAAAAGAAGCGCAATGAAGAAAAACCTTAATCTGATCTTTCCCCATCAGTTGTTTGCCGATTCACCCTTATTGGAGAATGGAGACTTGATTCTTTTAGTCGAAGAATACCTCTTCTTTAGACAATATGCTTTCCATAAGCAGAAGTTGGTGTTTCACCGGGCTAGCATGAAAGCATATGCTGAGTATCTGCTCAAGCAAGGCAGACAAGTTCAGTATGTAGAGGCCCACGAAGAGATTGCAGATGTAAGAAAGTTGATTCCTCACTTGAAAGAGCAACAAGATGTAGCGCAAATTTCGATCATCGATGTAACAGATGATTGGCTTAGTCAACGAATTTCCAGACCTGCAGAGCAAGTAGGATTAGAAATCAAGGTGTATGATTCACCTTTGTTTTTGAATACACCCGAGGAATTGAGTGCCTTTTTCAAGCCGAGCAAAAAAAAGTTTTTCCAGACCAAATTCTACATTGGGCAACGCAAAAAATGGGAGGTTTTGCTTGTGGGAGACGAGCAGCCCATCGGAGGAAAATGGAGTTATGATGCGGATAACCGGAAAAAGTATCCTAGGAAGAAAACGCCTCCGATGATCAAATATCCGGATGCTGACTCCACCTACCAGGAAGCCTGTGCATACATTGAGAACCATTTCCACAAGAATCCTGGCGAGGTGACTGCATATCCACTGTATCCCTATAGATTTGATGCTACTCAAGAATGGTTTGAGCAGTTTCTGAGTTTCAGGTTTGTGGAATTCGGAGATTATGAAGATGCCATCGTAGCTGAGGAGTCGATTTTGCACCATAGTGTGCTCACACCGATGTTGAATGTGGGCCTAATTACACCGAAAGAAATTCTCCGACAAAGCTTAGAATTCGCCGCAAAAGAGCAGATCCCGATCAATTCAACGGAAGGATTTATCCGACAGATTATTGGCTGGCGAGAATTCATCCGGGGCATCTACGAATGTAAGGGTAGGGAGGAAAGAACAAGGAACTACTGGGGCTTTGAGCGAAAGATACCGGCGAGCTTCTACTCCGGAGATACTGGAATCCCACCCCTTGATCAAACCATCAAGAAAGTACTTAAGACGGGCTATTGCCATCATATTGAGCGCCTAATGGTCTTGGGAAACTTCATGCTACTTTGCGAATTTGATCCAGACGAGGTGTACCGATGGTTCATGGAGCTTTTTATAGACGCTTACGATTGGGTAATGGTACCCAATGTCTATGGTATGAGTCAATTTGCGGACGGAGGGCTCATGTCTACAAAACCTTACATTAGCGGTAGCAATTATTTAATGAAAATGAGTAACTACTCAAAAGGGCCCTGGCAAGAAATCTGGGATGCCCTATTTTGGCGCTTCATGCATGTCCATCGCGACTTCTTCAGTCGAAACCCAAGATTGGGAATGCTGGTCAGGACTTTTGACAAAATGAACCCGGAGAAGAGAGAGGGTTTACTCAGCAGAGCCGATTCTTACCTGAAGGGACTAGACCAGTAAAAGTTTCTCACGCACTTCATCTATCATTTTTTTTCTACTTTCGCCCTTTCATGCTGCACTGTGATACGCATCACTGTATGGGATGTACCAATGTCTTTACTTTGTAGCAACAAAAAAATCTAATGCCATGATAATCGAGCAAATATATACCGGTTGTTTAGCACAAGGGGCTTACTACATTGAGAGTGAAGGAGAAGCCGCTATCATTGACCCATTACGGGAGACAGAACCATACATCAAACGAGCAGAGACAGCAGGAGCTCAAATTAAGTACATCCTAGAGACTCATTTTCATGCTGATTTTGTGTCAGGACATATCGATCTAGCCGAAAAAACAGGAGCAAAGATCATTTACGGGCCAAAGGCTGAAACGACCTACGAAAAATACACCGCTAAGGATGGTGAAGCATTCCAACTAGGGGCTGTGCGAATTCAAGTTTTGCATACTCCTGGACATACACCGGAGAGTACCACTTTTCTACTATTTGATGAGGAAGGAAAGGAACACGCCATCTTTACAGGTGACACCTTGTTTATCGGTGATGTGGGCCGACCAGACCTGGCTCAGAAGCAAGGGAGTATCACCAAAGAAGATCTTGCTGGCTGGCTATATGATAGTCTAAGAACGAAGATCATGACCTTGCCAGACGAGGTTTTGGTTTATCCAGCACATGGAGCAGGCTCAGCTTGTGGAAAAAACATGTCAAAGGATACCTGGGATACACTCGGACATCAGAAGGAGACCAATTATGCTTTACGTGCAGATATGACCAGAGCTGAGTTTATTCAGGAAGTGACGGAGGGCCTTTTACCTCCTCCGCAATACTTTGCCAAGAATGCGCAATTGAATAAGCGAGGTTATGAAAGCATAGACCAAGTGATGAAAAGAGGAGCTGTTGCGCTAAGCCCAAGAGCTTTTGAGGCAGCAGCGAATGAAAATGATGCCTTAGTGTTGGATGTTCGAGATAAGACGGAATTTGTGAAGGGGTTTATTCCTAATTCGATCTTTATCGGCTTGGATGGGAGTTTCGCGCCTTGGGTAGGAGCATTGATCAAAGACCTGATGCAGCCCATTCTAATCGTAGCTCCAGAGGGAAGAGAAGAAGAGACGATCAAAAGACTAGCTAGAGTGGGCTATGATAACGCAATCGGCTATCTCGAAGGAGGCTTCGAGGCCTGGAAGGCTTCTGAGGCAGAATATGACGTAATTGAGACCATCGATCTTAATACTTTAGCAACTGCCCATGAGCAGAACCCGGATATCAATGTCATGGATGTGCGAAAGCCATCCGAATGGTCCGCCGAACGTATTAAGGATTCGCTAAATATTCCTTTGGATTTCATCAATGATAAGATGAGCGAAATTTCTAAGGATGAAAAATATTATATGCACTGTCGCAGTGGTTATCGATCAACGGTAGCGGCATCTATCCTCAAAGCTAGAGGTTTTGAGCAATTGGTAAACGTACATGGAGCCGTAGCACAAATGGAAGCTGCCGGCCTTCCCATGACAAACTATGTATGCCCTTCTACTGGAGCAGCATAAGGCCATTTATTGACAGACTAAGGCGATGGACTGAGGATGGAAAGCGAATCTCTTTTCTTATCTTGGCCGTATAAAAAATGAGTAAAAACAGCCCCTCAGTCCATGCAATGGAGTAGATGGTTTCCCATATTAGAATCCTTAGATCAATATACAAGAGTTGATTTTGGGAAAGACCTTTCTGCCGGTCTTACGGTAGGGGTAATGCTAATTCCACAAGGCATGGCCTACGCCATGTTGACCGGCATGCCACCGATCTATGGTCTCTATGGCGGTTTCATTCCCTTATTCTTATATGCTATTTTTGGATCCTCGAGGCAGATGTCCATCGGACCAGTGGCGATTTCTTCCTTGTTGGTCCTGGCAGGGATTAGCCAACTAGAGGAGCCTGGCAGTGCTGCCTTTATAGAGCTTGTCATCTTGACGGGACTGCTTGTAGGGATTGCGCAGTTGTTGCTGAGCATGTTGCGGATGGGTTTTTTGGTCAATTTTCTTTCTCATCCGGTCTTGGTAGGATTCACTTCTGCTGCCGCAGTCATTATTGGGATTAGTCAGCTTAAAGATCTTCTGGGAATTCCTATTCCAAGGTTCGCTCATTCCTACCAAACCCTATTTTATGCCGCAGAGCATATTGGCCAAACTCATTTGCTGTCGGTGGTTTTCTGTCTAGGGGCTTTAGTTGCCATTTTAGGATTAAAATCCATTCATCGGGCAATTCCAGGGCCACTTATCGTGACGATAATCGGGACTTTACTGGCCTGGGGATTTCAACTAGAAGGACAAGGTTTGGCCTTGGTTCGAGAAGTGCCAGAGGGACTGCCCGCTTTTGAGATCCCGGTTTTGGCTTGGGATAAGATTGTAGCTGTCATGCCGACGGTCTTTACGGTGACTGTAATTTGTGTGGTAGAAAGTATAGGCATAGCGAAGGTCCTGGAGGCAAAACATCAAAACTATGTAGTTCGACCGGATCAGGAGCTTTTGGCTTTAGGTGTGTCCAAGCTGGTGGGGGCTTTTTTCCAGTCCTTAGTTACCTCAGGTAGTTTTAGCCGTTCGGCGGTAAATGATGAATCTGGGGCAAAGTCAGGAGTAGCTTCTATCGTTGCAGCTTCCTTGGTAGGACTAACTTTGTTGTTCCTGACGGACCTAGTATACTTCCTACCTAAAGCGGTACTAGCAGCCATTATTCTATTGGCTATCAAGAGCTTGTTTGACTTAAAAGAAGCGGTGCACTTGTGGCATACCCATCGACGAGATTTTTGGATGATGTTGGTGACCTTTTTGGTGACGCTCGTTTTTGGAATAGGAGAGGGAGTGGTAGCTGGCGTTACCTTGTCTCTGATGACGGTGCTTTACCGCAGTTCACGCCCACATTTGGCGGTTCTTGGAAAGCTACCAGGTACACAGTATTACCGAAATATTAAGCGATTTCAAGAGGCGGAACAATCTGACGAAATATTAATTCTCCGATTTGATGATCAACTTTATTTCGGTAATGCGAGTTATTTTAAGGAGAATATCAAACGTTTGGTTGGTGAGAAAGGACCAAACTTACAGTTGTTGATCATGGATTCTAGCTCCATGCACGATATTGATAGTACCGGTATTCATGCATTGGAGGAAATTCATAAATATCTGGAAGAGAGAAATGTTCGATTGAATTTATGTGGGGTTATTGGCCCCGTTCGAGATATGCTATACCGGGTGCAACTGATAGACCGCTTTGGCAAGGAGAACTTCTTTATGTATGTGCATAATGCCGAAGACGCTTACTACCATGGCACAAGTCAAGAAAATAAGCCGTGGAACCCTAGCGCTATCCAGACCAATATCAGGAACCGTCAATAGTATAACTTGAGGAATTGAGTCGTTTGAAATGAACAAGCAGAATTGCTTGAAATCTCTTATTTTTGTTCCGTAATCAAAATGCTTGCGATCAATCGCATCAAGTAGATTACCCTAGAGATCTTTAATTAGAGCCAATAATGGAAGATAAATCTTGTAAGACCCCCCGCTGGCGTATGTTCAAAGCACGCCTTAACAACCTCAAACCCATTGAGGCACAACAGCTAATGGACGAATCTAGTGATTTGGTGCTGATCGATGTACGGACACCAAAGGAGTTTATAAATGGTCATTTTGATTCTGCGAGAAATATTGACTACTTCGGAGACGATTTTTATGAACAGATTGAAGCATTGGATCCTGAACAGAAATACCTCGTCTATTGCCGGAGTGGGCGTCGGAGCATTCGTGCATGTACCTTGATGATCAATGGTGGGATGGCCAAGGACAATGTCTACAACTTAGATGGTGGATGGCAAGCCTGGCACGAAATCTTTCAGCTGAACTAGCGTCAGTATTCTTTGTAAGAAGTAGGAAAGCCCCTGAGCATCACTCAGGGGCTTTCCTACTTTTAAACCTAATCTTATGTAATCTTATGGAAGAGCAAAACAGGATTGACGACTAAACTGCGTGCTCATTTATTAGTGTATTGAATCCTCAAAATGTCCCATTGTTTAGGTGAAAATTAACCAAATGGCCTTCATTATTGTTAAGCTACAGAATACCATTAACAAGTAGCCGAAGTAGATCAATATGAGTAACAACAAGATTCTTTCCATCCAACGCCTTGGATTTCCTTGGCAAACCAGTGATCCCTTTTTGTTTTGTGCTTATCACAAGGATGATTATCCAGCAGGAAATGATCATATGGGGCCGCAAGCTTCCCTGGCCGCCCGGCCCTTAGGGCAAGACTTTAACCCCCAATTTCCCTGGAGGATGTACCATGGAAGAACCGTCCCTGGTTTTCCTTCCCATCCCCACCGAGGTTTTGAAACCGTTACAATTGCGGCAGAGGGGCTGGTTGATCATGCAGATTCCTTAGGGGCTGCAGGCCGTTTTGGGAATGGGGATGTGCAATGGATGACTGCTGGTAAAGGGGTACAGCATTCTGAGATGTTTCCCCTATTGAAGACTGATGAGGAAAATCCACTAGAGCTCTTTCAGATCTGGTTGAATCTTCCGAAAAAGGATAAACTCGTTGACCCTCATTTCGCGATGCTTTGGCGGGATACGATCCCGGTTTATGAATATACTGATGATGCCGACGCGAAGACTAAGGTGACGGTTATTGCCGGCAAGATTAACGGCGTACAAGCGCCTGATCCCGCGCCCAATTCTTGGGCTGCTGATCCTGAGAATGAAGTAGCTATTTGGACCATAAACATGGAGCCTGGAGCCACTTGGACGATCCCTGCTACTTCCTCTGGTATTAATCGAACCTTGTACTTCTACCGTGGTGGAGAGCTGCAAATTGCTGGAACAGACATTCCTAATTCGACAGCCATTAAGGTAGATGCTGGACAAGATGTGAACTTGCAAAATGGAGCCGAAACAACCCATTTGCTCCTCCTGCAAGGAAAGCCCATCGGAGAACCTGTGGCGCAACATGGCCCATTTGTAATGAACACGGATCAAGAAATTTATGAGGCTATTCAGGATTTCCAGCGTACTGCATTTGGCGGATGGCCTTGGCCAAAGTCGGATCAAGTGCATGATCGGGCACGCGGTCGATTTGCCATTCATGCAGACGGCAGGGAAGAAGTGAAAGCGATTTCCAGCTAAAGCCTTATCCCGGCAATTGATAAAAAATTGCGTTCTTTGCGGGTCTAATGCAATTTTGCCAGGGTATGATTGATTTTCAGCACGAATTGGGTAGGATAGATATCTATCTTTTGGATCAATTAATGAAAGGGCGGTATCAGGCTTGCAAATGGATCTTGGATGTAGGCTGCGGAGCTGGCCGGAATAGTCATTTTTTTCTAAAGAATGGATACGAGGTCTATGGACTGGATCAAGATCCGGAGGCAATTACTAGTATCCGATTTCTAGCAGATGCCTTACAGCCAGGTTATCCTGCTGACAGATTTGTTTGTGCATCAATACAAGAGATGCCTTTCGAGAAGGGTACTTTCGACTTGGTAATTTGCAATGCGGTACTCCATTTTTCCAGGGATCATGCTCATTTTGAAGGTATGCTTCGAGCCATCTGGCATGTGTTGGCTCCTGGAGGATTCTTTTTCTGCCGACTTTCTTCTACGATTGGAGTGGAAGCTTATGTTACCGCTTTGGGTAATGGCAGGTATGAACTTCCTAGTGGGACTCAGTGGTATTTGGTAGATCAAAAGACCTTGATAACCTATACCGAACAGCTGGGAGGGGAATGGATGGAACCTATTAAAACCACCAATGTGCAAAACCAAAGGGCAATGACTACATGGTGCCTGCGAAAATCCATTTGACATGAGCACTTTTGATGATTTAAATCTTAATAATGCGCTTCGTAATGCCCTACAAGACTTAGGGCTGTCAACGCCTACCCCGATTCAGGAAAAGGCCTTTTCTGTGGTGATGTCCGGTAGGGATATCGTAGGAATTGCTCAAACAGGAACGGGTAAAACCTTTGCCTATCTATTACCTACTTTGCGCATGTGGAAGTACAGCAAAGATCGTTTTCCCCATATTCTGGTTGTAGTACCGACTAGAGAATTGGTGGTACAGGTGGTAGAAGCTGTAGAGCAATTGACAACCTACATGAATGTTGAAGTAGTAGGTGTTTATGGAGGAACCAATATCAATACGCAGGTCAAACAGGTAGAACAAGGCTTAGATGTATTGGTGGCTACCCCAGGTCGACTGTTGGACTTAATATATAAGGGAGCCCTGAAAGTCAAGAAGATCAAGAAATTGGTGATTGATGAGGTGGACGAAATGTTGAACTTAGGCTTTCGACATCAGCTGTTGAATCTATTTGACCTGCTACCCGACAAGCGGCAAAATTTGCTGTTTTCAGCTACCTTAACGGATGAAGTGGAGGATTTGCTCGATACATTTTTCAACTTTCCAAAACGAATTGAAGCAACACCGGTAGGTACTCCGCTCGACAACATTAGTCAGACTGCTTATCACGTTCCGAATTTCAATACCAAAGTCAACCTTTTGCAGCGCTTACTAGATGAGCATGAGGAAATGGACAAAGTATTGGTGTTTTCAGCCACCAAGAAGTTGTCTGATGTACTTTTTGAAAGACTAGAAGAACGGTATCCGGGTAGAGTAGGGGTGATCCATTCCAATAAGGCACAGAACAATCGCTTCAATTCAGTGAACTCCTTTAAGGATGGAACTTATCGCACTTTAATAGCGACAGACCTGATTGCTCGCGGCTTGGATATTGCCGAGGTTTCGCACGTCATCAACTTTGATATCCCGGACGAGCCGGAGAGCTACATTCACCGGATTGGTCGGACGGGGCGGGCGGATGCCGAAGGGATTGCATTGTCTTTTATCACCGAAAAGGATACAGCCTCGATAGAGGGTATTCAGGCATTGATGAATTATGAAATTCCCTTACAAGATATCCCGGAAGACCTGGAGATTTCTGAAGAATTGATAGAGGCTGAGAAGCCGCAGGTTTTGATGAAAAACCTGGCTATCAATTTACCCGATCTGGAAAAATCCGGAGGGGCATTTCATGAGAAACTAGATAAGAACAAGAAAGTCAATAAGAAAGTCCGTCATGCGGAAAAGATGAAAATCAAATATAAGAAACCCAAGACTCGAGGGCAGAAGCAAAAAAAGAAAAAGCGACGAAGAAAATAAGCTGCTGCCCTCGATGCTGGTTCCTGACTATTGGTTTTGATCTACCATATAAATTGGCGTATCCTTAGGCAGTAATTCTGTGGATTTATGAGAAGGATTCTGTCTTTGCCTTTTCACCGTTCTTACCAGATGTGGTACTCGTTTTCCTAGATAATTGCGAAGTTCCTCGATCGTGATAATGCCGTCTCTTCCGCTCTTTCTACGATTGATCTCATCGAAAATGTCAGCATGAATCATCTCTCCATCGACTTGCACGGTCTTATCCTGGAAAGCCTCTAGGATGGCTTCAGTGAATGCCCCATTCTGCCATTGATCGTCTTCCCAAGAGAACTCGTGATCGCTGCAAGAGGCAATAATTTCCATTCCTGAAGTTTTTTCGATCAAATCATTCATGAACTTACTCGCTGCCTCATCCGTGAAGTCCTTGCTACCTATAGCATTTCCACTGTGGCAAGCATCAATAAAGACCAATACCTTTCCCTTGATTTGATCCAATTCGTCCAGCACATCTCGCTGAAAATTTAATGAAGTTTGTTCCTCATATTCAGGGTCAAAATCAGACGGAATCAGAATATAGTCGCCTCTATCGCTTAGCACCTTCCCGTGGGTGGAAATAAAGAGAACTACTAGATCATTGTCCTTAATATTTGAACGTCTGAGATTGACGATCATCTTCTTGAGGTTGATCAGTGTAGTGTGATCGTCTTGGGTGAATTCCAAGACATCTACTTTTCGGAACCCTCTTCCTCTGTCATCTTTCAACTTCATAAACTCCTTGGCGATATCCTGCGCATCTTTGACAGTATACTTCAAATCTTCGTGGTCCACTCCAATAGAACGTACATATAAATTGGGATTACCTTTTGGGATATAGTTAAAGGTCATGGGGCGACTGGTGAATTGCAAGCCCTTGCCGTCATTGTATACGACTTCCACAATATTGCGACCAGCTTGCAAACGAATCTTATCTTTGAAAGTATATCGATTGCGTCCCATATCTTTCCCTGGACCTTGTAAGGTTACCTCATCCATCTTCTGTCCCTCATCCACAAATTGGCCATTAATCTTGGTGGCAAAATGACCCTTATTCAGTACGGATCCGGATAAAGCCATGAGTTTTATATTCGCATTTCTATCATTTACTTCTACGACTCTTGTCGTATAATCATTAGGGTCAGGAGAGGTCCAGAATATCTCATTTCCTGAGGGCATTTCACCAGGTACCGTAACGACCTCATGCTGTTGATTGTCTACGGCTAAGTGGAAGCCTTTCTTTAGGGGATTTAAGCTGCTGCCTTGAGCTTCCATGACGATGCTAAGGCGATTACCCTTGAATTGTTCGTCGTATCGGAAAGAGAACCTGAGCGTTTTTCTACCATTGGGGCGAATACTCAGAATGGATTGCCTTTCAGATTCTAGCGATTCTACCCCAGCTGGAATAATGAAATCTACATCAAATGGGCCTGTATCTCGACCTCCTCGGTTTTCCACCTCAACCGTTAGCAAAATCTCTTGTCCTGCCTGTGGCTTTGTACCCGGTAGAAAGTTCGAATTGCTCACGATCAACTTCGCTGGATCAGGTTGGTTGGTTTGGATGTTTCCCACCACTCTGCTGGCGAAAATACCTTTAATCTGGAAGTGTATAGTGAACTCTAGCCGACCCGTACTACCCAGATCTTTTAAGGCAGCTATCGGAATATGTACATCTTTGGATTGACCGGGTAACAATGTCCCGATCTGAATATTGGTAAAATCTGTTTTTACTGCTCGAATATGATCATTTTGAATATTAGCTGAGATCTGGTCTAGCGGTCCAGTGGTTTGATTCTTTACTTTCACCAAGAAGTAGCCTCTTTCTTTAGTTTCCAGAAACCCATTAGCATTGTTGTCGATAAAGCGGGGTTCGCTCAATCCAAGAGCATTCGAATAATTGGCATTGCGTTCGCGTTCTCTGGCGCTGTTAGTGAGTCTTCCCAATTGTCGGTAAGTGTAGCCGCCAATATGTGGAGTAGGAGTGAGCCGACGATCTTCCGCTTCATCTACACCCGCAAGTACCAGAAGGCCTCTTGCAGTCTCCGTCAAAGAAGTGGCTCTTTCATTACCTCTGGTCGGTATAATAGGGGTACTGGTCGCATCTAATTCATTTCCTTTGTCATCAATAATCAGTAACTGCAGTTGTGTGGTTGGGGCACTTGCTAAATGCCCTTTTCCTTGCCCTACTACGGCATAGCCACCGTGTTGCAAAGCTATAATCGACTGGGCAGCATCTTCCTTGGTACTACCGTAGGTTCTTTCCCATTGTAATCGGAAGTTTCGATCCACCTTCAGTACCCACATATCTGCAAGTCCTGCACCCTTGGAAGTGGTGACACCTGTAATAGCGTATCCGCCATCCGGTGCCTGGGTTATATCTTGAATATCTTGATACCCTTTGTCTCCAAAATATTTAGGCTCACCACCTTGTTTATTACCTGCAGCATCTACTTTTAAAACCCATGCGTCTTCAATCTGACCTGCTTTGAATTGCTCCGTATTACCTAAGAGGACAAAACCTCCTTCATGGGCAGGAATGATGGTATTCACAAAACCCAAAGCCGCATCATTTTCGATTCTTCCAATGGTTTTATCTGCTTCAATTCGTACCATCCATAGGGCATTGAATTTATTTTTCTCTCTTTGAAATCCAGTTGCTAATACATTGCCTTTTGCATCGATGGCTACATCCAGTAAAACATCATCTCTTCCCTCCTTACTCCTGGGTTGATCTTCGAATACAATACTCCCTTTTTGATCCACCTGCAAAACCCAACCATTTCTACCTTCACGCTTAGTAGTTTGGTAGCCTACGAGTGTATAGGTGCCATCGAAGTTTTGTATTAGACTGTGGAAACCCGCATCTTCAGTTTTGCCATAAGACTTACGAAGTTTTTCTTGACCTGTCTTTTCGTCAATAATCAATAGCAGGCCTTCGAATCTTCTGTTGTCTTGACTAACCGTCTCGCCTACGGCCACTATTTGTCCATCCATCCCCCTGATGATCTTATGGATCTTCTCGGGCCAATAGTCGCTGGGACCATTCTTCTTTCTTGGATAATCCCAATCTGGTAGGATATTGTAGTCCACCTGCCCTTGAACTGTAGGCATACAGCATAAGGTAAAAAGGGCGGTCAGTAGCGTAAAAAGGGTTTTCATACTTCGTTTTTTGTAGTTACCGAGTGTATCCTGAGCATTCAATAGAGGAAGCTTATGTAGGGTTCTAGCGATTATTTTTCTATGGAGTAGTTGCTTTCTTCCCTAAGCAGGGCGAGTTGAACTATTAAATGTAAGGATATTCTCTATGTGATTGTAGTTTACGCAGCCCAATTATGACGGTATCATGTAGTGTTTTAAGATTTCTTTAACATATTGTAAAGGGTTTACATATGGGAGTTTACTCCGGCCTAAATCCTCAAGTTAGGTGGATTTATAGGCAGTTCAAGCCTAGAATTTATATCCTAGCAGGCAATTCGGTTGCGATGTTTGGCTTTTTCTAGCTGGACCTGAAAATCTTCAAGAACTTCTTAGTAATTTACTCACCAATACTTACCTGCTAGCTCAATTATCGTTCAACCTACCCAAAAGATCATGACAAAGGCGAATCGAAAGACACAAATCACTAGCTTGGTAACTAGCAGCGTTCTGGTTCTACTTGGAATTCTAATCATTTACCTTCTTTTGTATAAAAGGAACTTCACTACAGAAGACTGGATTGGAAGCTGGGATGTTACCTACTTCTACGATCACGAGCAAGAACTCATTTATACCGGAAACCTACGCTTGGGTTTTCAAGATACTTTACAGGCCTATCTGGAGGTCTATCCACCGAAATCCGCCCGACCCGAAAAGCTCACCTTGGAAAAATTAAAAATTAGTGAAGATTTTCGCACATTAAGCGGACAAATCGTCCACAAAAGCTACAAGATTAGTGGAGGCCATTTAAAGGAAACCTTTGCCTTGTCTTTGGGGCAAGGACAAACCTTTAATGGTCAAGGTGAGTGCTTGGCTTATTGTGCAGAAGGCACAATGGGCATTTCTATTGTATGGAAGGGAAATCGGTCCAAATTGCAATAGAAAAGGGGATACCTGTGCAGAGAATTTTAGTATCTTCGATGAATAAGAAGTACGAGAAGATATCGAACTTTTACACCTAAATACTACATAATGAAGCTATCAGCTAACTCCAAATGGCAAATGATGCTCTGTTGTCTCAGTTTTTGTTTTCTACTCACGGAAACCGTTGAGGCACAAAAATTTAAATACTCCATTCCTGGTTTTGATGCCGATTCCCTGAAAGAATCTTTTATCGTTGCTGGCGGATCCTCCACCGTCCTACGTTCTGGTCAAGGTGAAGTTATTTGGAATAACTCACTCACCTCATATTGGCTGGCCCTACACCAAACCGATCAGAACTCGCCCATCATTGATCGTTTCCGGGCTACACAGTTTATCTCGGATATATATGGTTTTTACGGCATTTCTGAGTCTGCCAAGTGGGATGTAGGGATTCATATTCGTTATAGCAGGACTAGAGTAGACAACGCGGCATCTAGTTCTATGTTTAAAGTATTTAATAGTAGTGGAGATCTAGATGCACTATTGGAAGCCAACCCAGGCGGTGCCATCTTTGACGAATCTATTGGAGATATAAGCAGTGTGGGACTGCGCTTTAGGTCTGCTCCAATTACAACAGATCCAAAGTTTGTCCTAAACGGCGGATTTGCGATCAAAACGGTAACGGGAGAGGAGAAAGCGCGGCAGTTGGCAGCCGATCGAAATACGGCTGACATTGGATTCACCTACTATAAGGGGTTGAATAATCAAACTTACTACTTTCTAGGGGGGACGTTCCAAACCTTCTTTCCTGCTTCGGGTGTCAATGATCAGTATCTATTCAATACTAGCGTAAATTTTTCATTGATTCAGCGACCATTTGGGGATAAGTGGACCTTCTATCCAGGGCTAAGTTATAGCATGGCCTTTAAGCCCTCTCAAGCTCCTTCAGAGACCAGTTCTTTGATCCGAGTTAATGAGTTCCTGTTTGCCTTTGGAGGCATTCAATATGCCCCTACCACTAATTACAACTTTTTCTTGACCGGCGGTTTTCCCTTGATTTCTGCCGTAGTAAACCCTCAACAAGAAATAGTAAGAGCTTCCTACAGTAATTTTACCTTAGGCCTACGTTTAGGGCTTTAGAACTGCTCTATAGTTCTGGTGAAAAGGAGGCATCGAAAATGATCGATGCCTCCTTTTTCGTTGAAAGGCTAGGCTAAGCACTAATCATCATTTCGCCAGAGCAACAACTGCCTTTGGGTGGTTCTTGAGACTAGAAACATGAGCTTTGGCATGGATCTTCCACTTTCCGGCCTACAGACTCCTCCAATGTTATAATCAGAACCTGCCGGCATTTGATCAGGGTCTACAAAGAATCCTTCAAAATCTTCAAATCCTAAGTTCTTGCTGGTCCGATCTATCCGGATGCTGATTAGGTTATTTTCCTTGTCCACAATCCCTGTAATCGGGTTCAGATGATATAGTTCTCCCGTACCCTCTATATTATCACAGCCAGCGGCCAGTTCCCAACTACCTTTCCGGTTTCCATCTACATCAAAGAAGCCCTTTTTGATGGTTTTAAGTTCATTACCATTTTCATCAAGTTCCGGCTTAAACCAGATGCAGTATTTTCGATTGTTAGGGCTGAACCAATCATTGACAATATTCCCAGGTATGGTGGGGGGAGAAGACGGAATAACGATCAGTGGTGGGGCTGGGGTGATGAAGAAAGGATTATCGACAAAGAAGGATTTACTTTGAATGCTCGTAGTCGACCCAATAGGGACAAGACTACCTGTGCAATCCGGATCATTCATCAAAACGGTTGCTGAACTGTTTACTTGGTCGGGCATTTTTACGACAGCTGCATCCAAAGCTTTTTCGAAGCGGGAATCCAGTAGCGTGATTTCAGTCTTATTATTCTGTCTTACTGAGAGATGGAAATCTCGCTCTTGAATTAAACTTACGGGATTCGCGGTAATGGCAATCTCTGTATTGGCCTGATAGGGGCCTGGTGGCAACACGATATTATCGCTTGTAAATAAGTTGCAATCAGGGGTGCATGCTGGCAGTATACATACAGCAGTAAACCCCAAGGCCAGGATAAGTGGCTTTGACATTTTAGGGTATATTTAAAAGGTTACCGATTGCTGTTGAATACAGAATACAGGGGTCGGAGAAGAGGAAGGAACAACGCATAAGTGTCCTCATTCTACTCTTGTTAATTCAACAGCCTTATTTAAGTTGGGAGAGCTTAAATTAGACGAGTAAAAGTGTCCAAGCAATTCAACTTAAGGAAGAGGGTACGTGAATTGCTGGTCAAATTCCAGATAAATATAAGAATTCCTAAGGAGTCGTTGGGTTTCAGCGGGGAGATGGATGTCCAATCTCCCCGCTGAAAAAATTATAACTGATAGACAGGAAATAGGCTTAGTCTAGATTTCTCCAGAGCAACAACTGTCTTTGGGTAGTCTGTGAAACTAGGTACATTAATTTAGGCATACTGCGGCCGTTTTCTGCATTACAAATCCCACCGATGTTGTAATCTGAACCAGCCGGCATTTTATTAGGATCAACGAAGAAGCCTTCGAAGTCTTCAAACCCTAAGTTCTTGCTGGTCCGATCTACACGAATGCTGATGATGTTATTGACTTTATCAATAATACCAGTCACCTGATTAAGATGGAAGAGTTCGCCAGTCCCCTCGATGTTATCACAGCCAGCAGCTAACTCCCAACTACCTTTCCGGTTTCCATCTTCGAAAAAACCGCGAGTCAGAGTAGGTAGTTCATTCCCATTATCATCTAAGTCTGGCTGAAACCAGATGCAATACTTCCGATTATTAGGGCTAAACCAGGCATTAACGATATTGCCAGGAATGCTTGGTGGAGGTGATGGAATCACGATTAGCGGTGGGGCTGGGGTGACAAAGAAAGGATTATCTACAAAGAAGGAACTACTTTGTAGACTTGTAGGACTGCCTACAGGGATCAAGTTGCCTGTACAATCTGGATCGTTGATCAAAAGGGATGCCGTTGGATTTACCTCATTCGGCATCAGGACAACGGCTGCGTCCAGCGCCTCCTCGAAACGAGAATCCAGCAAACTGATTTCCGTTTGGTTATTCTTTCTTATGGATACGTGGAACTCTCTGTCCTTGACCAAGCTGGACGGGCTTGCGGTGACAGCAATTTCCGCATTGGCTTGATAGGGGCCAGGAGGCAAACTTATATTTGACGTAGACAAATTGGTACAATCGGGGTTACAAGCCTGTAAAAACAGAGCCGCCGCGATACTTAGATACTGAATGATACGCTTCGACATTTTTAAGGGTATTTTAGGTTGGCGTAATGAGTATTACTGTGTAAAGATTATTTGTTCTGCTTGAGCTAGTTGTTTCGCAATTTGATCAAAACCCGATTAACCTTTTGCTCCAAATCATTGATGTTGATCGTTAAATCTTCATAGGCCGCAGAAGCAACCTTTTGTGCCTTGCCGGGTTTTTGCTTACGCAACTGATTCAAGATTTCGTTAACAGTTGGGAACATCTGGTTTAGGTGCAAGCCTTTGATCACCAGTTCGAAAACACCTTCTAATTCCTTACTGATAGGTGGGTTCTCCCAATAATGGCCCACTCCTTCCAAGTAGGAGAGATGCTCATCATCTAGTGTTGAATAGGCTTCGTTGTAAAGATCCAAATCACGTTCTAGTGTTTTAATATTGGGTAGGTGGTCTTTGATGTCCTTCGATTTTCGCAAGTAGGCCATCAAATTAGAAGATATATTCTTAAAGTATTCATTTTGTCTTAAATACCTAGCTTCTAAGGCTTCAGTAAGATCTACCGTTAGCTGATCCACCTGACTTTCCAGGTCCCTAATCCTATTCTGTTGCTCCTCAATCATCCTTCTTTGCTCAGCATTTTCTTGCTCTTGCTCTTGATTGACTTTTTCTGCCGTAGCCAATTCTGCCTGCAATGCTGATCTTACTCCTTCGAAATAGAAGATAGTATCTAACAAAGTAGAATACATTTGACTTAACTGCCGCTTCGTCAATTGATTCTTATACTGAAGACGAGATATTTTCTTTTCCAGGTCATTAACACGTTTCTTGAATTCTGGGTTTTCCTCTGCCATGTTGACCACCACAAATTCGATAAACATTTCTTCGCGAGTAGGATCAACCATGATAGCACCGTCCAACGGCTTAAGCATTTTGTGCTTTTCCGAAAGGAGATTAATGGATATCTCGGGATTTACGTTATTACGCAAAGCATAGGTGTAGGTATGACTACCATTGTTATTGGTGATAACCTCTCCCTCATCGGAAATATTGAGCTTGGCATTGGGTAATGCACGTGTTTTATCACCCACCTTTTCTAATACAGTTAGATGGATATCAATAAAATCAACTACTTGGGTGCAAGACAGCAAAGGAAAGAGTAACAGAAATCCGAAGACCATTCCATTCTTAAGGGATAGCATTGTTTTCCTGATTTATGGGTTATCAAATAGCCAATTCAAGTAAGGCGCTGTCGAGAAGAAGTAGGCCACTATCATCTGTCACTATACAAAGATAGAAAATGTGCTCGTAAAGCCTAAAGCAGCAGCTAATAAACCCGCTACCTCCTTCTACTTAGCTGTGTGATAAGCGTCACAAATTGTCCTAGCCTGAGACGCTATTTTTGCACACATACTTTATTCGTAAATATAAAACTACTATGCTGACACTTGAATGGCTTACTGGCGCTTGGCATTGGTCTGTCTCTGGTCTCCTGATTGCGCTGGTCCTCTTTCTTATGTTATTCTTTGGAGAAAAATTCGGCGTCTCTACCTCTTTCCAGACCCTGTGCTCGATTGGCGGAGCCAAAAGATGGTCTTCCTACTTCAATCTAGATTGGAAGAAGCACGACTGGCTCTTAGTCTTTGTAGTGGGCTCCATAACTGGAGGCCTAATTGCCGCAACTGTATTGGCTCCAAGTGAGGCCATGGTTATTTCTCCAGAAACGCTACAGGAGCTACGTGAGATTGGGATCCAGGCACCGGTCGTTGGGGCGATTTTGCCTGGCGAATTATTTGACCTAGCTAATTTTAGCGCCTGGCCTCTACTTGTTCTAGGAGGGGTTTTGGTTGGGTTTGGGGCTCGGTATGCAGGTGGCTGCACTTCGGGGCATGCGATCAGCGGGCTATCCAATTTCCAGTTACCTTCTTTGTTGGCCGTGGTAGGTTTTTTCATAGGGGGGCTAGTAATGACTCACTTCCTTATTCCTTTTCTCTTTACTGTACTCTAAAGAATTTTGTTCATGCGACTATTGCGATTTTTATTGATCGGGATTTTATTTGGAATTGTATTGACTAAATCAGAAGTCATCTCCTGGTACCGTATTCAAGAAATGTTCCGCTTTCAGTCCTTTCATATGTATGGCGTGATCGGAGTGGCCGTCATTGCAGGAGCAGTGGTGCAGCAGTTGTTTAAGTCTGGTTATATCAATGGCTACCAAGGTCTTAAGGTCTCGCCAAAAGACAAACCAAAAACCTACAGGGCAAGCCTATTGGGTGGAACTTTCTTCGGTTTAGGATGGGCCTTGACTGGGGCGTGTCCCGGACCGCTGTACATCCTACTTGGACATGGATACTGGAGTATACTTATTGTCATTGCTAGTGCCTTGATAGGGACATTGTTGTATGGTGTTTTGAGAGCTAAGCTTCCACATTAGATCCAGCAAGTCCACTCTTTTCCTTTTTGTACTCTACTTTTTATTTGGTAATAATTGGTTTTCAGCTGAAGCTCTTTACTTTTATAGAAACGATTAACCAAAACAAGTTGAAGACCCTATTACATGGAAAAACCCAAAACAATCCGTTGGGGGATTATCGGGTGTGGCGATGTGTGCGAAGTAAAGAGCGCACCCGCCATGCAAAAAATCCCCGGATCTTCCCTGGTGGCCGTGATGCGTCGAAACGCTGAAAAAGCAGCAGACTACGCGCAGCGGCATGACGTTCCCAAATGGTATAATGATGCACAGCAGCTGATTGACGATCCCGAAGTCAATGCCATTTATATTGCTACTCCACCTTCGAGTCATGCGCAATACACGGCCATGGCCGCTGCCGCTGGAAAGCCAGTTTACGTGGAAAAACCCATGGCTAGAACGTTTGCGGAATGCCAACAAATGATTGAGGTTTGCCAGCGACATGCTGTGCCCTTGCACGTGGCCTATTATCGCCGATCTCTCCCACAATTCTTACAGGTTAAGCAATGGGTAGAGGAAGGAGCAATTGGGGATGTCCGCATGGTACAGATAGAATTGTTCCAATCCGCACAACCTGCAATCGTACGTGGGCTAGACAACAACTGGCGAGTTGACCCAGAAATAGCTGGCGGGGGCTTCTTTTATGACCTGGCTTCTCACCAATTGGATTATCTGGATTACTTGTTAGGTCCAATTACTCAGGCAAATGGCTTTTCGGATAACCAAGCTGGATGGTACAAGGCTGAAGATATTGTATCTGCTAATTTTAGATTTGAATCCGGTGTGATTGGGACTGGATCCTGGTGCTTCACCGTACATGAATCAGCGGTAAAGGAAGAGGCCAGAATCATTGGAGAAAAGGGGCAGATCACATTCCATTATTTTACTAGCAATAAGGTTAAGTTGGAAAGCGATGGGAGAGTGGAAGAGATGGATTTTGACATGCCAAAGCACATTCAACAACCCTTAATTGAAAAAATCGTTTCCGATTTGCAAGGATCAGGGGCATCTCCTAGTACAGGGGAATCTGCTGCTCGCACCAATTGGGTAATTGATCAGATTTGCAAGTAACCAACTTTCATAAACAAAACGAAAATCACATGTCTCGTAAAACTTACCTCTTCGGTGGTCTGCTATTTTCCTGTATGATAGTAGTCCAGAGTTGTAGCAACAAAATCCCTAAGACACTTGATAACGGCTACACGCTAGTGTATCAGCAATCCTTTGATAAAGGTTCAACCATTTCTGATTTTGAATTTTCAGATACGAACTTTTGGAAATACAGTACAGAAACTAAAGGTGGGGCTTTGGAGTGTACTGGAAAATCAGAATATCAACCACCGGTCCGCTCACCTCATTCTGTTGCGCTAATTGCTGGACAGAAATTTGGAAGTTTCGTCATGGAAGCAGACTTGCAACAGACAGGGAGGGTTTATAATCACCAGGACATGTGTGTCTTTTTCGGTTTTCAAGACAAAAGCCACTTCTATTATACGCATATAAGTAAAGCTATGGATGATCATGCCAATAATGTATTCGTGGTAGATGGTACTCCTCGGCTTAAGATTTCTACGAAAACAAATGATGGTCAGAACTGGCTTCCCAACAATTGGCATAAGATCAGATTAGAGCGAGATATTGAGTCTGGGAGTATCCGCCTATTCTTTGACGACATGAAGACGCCTGTAATGGAAGCCAATGACAAGCGGTTTGGAGCCGGGGGTATTGGTTTTGGTTCGTTCGATGATAGTGGCAAAATCGATAATATTCGCATTTATGCAAAAGCCCCAATACAAAAGGGAGGAACGCATTTTTAATGTCAACCAGTGAAATAAAGGAAGATACCTATTCACGATACAAAAGACGTGGGCATCGCTAGATACCGATGCCCATGCCTAAAAGATTGAATTTTTTATATTCTTTTTTTCTATCTTTGAAACAATGTTATACTTTCGCAGTATACCAGATTATCTTTGACGAGTAGTTGTAAATTGGTTTTTTTTATATACTTTTGCAACTGATTCGATCTGATGTAAAACAAACGTCCCCTTCTAACTCCTTCCCCTTATAATCAGGATTAACTTACATTTCAAGTTCTATTCCCAACCCAATTTTACGGGTTCTATCCCTTTCATAAGGTCAACTTGAAAATAAGCTGAAGTTTTATTTACTGCTGGTTAATCCGACAAAACATGTACAAAGGTCTCATTCAAAAGGAGAAAAATCTCTCTGTTATCGGTCTGGGCTATGTAGGCCTACCACTGGCTTTGGCTCTAGCCAAGCATTTCCATGTAATTGGGTTTGATATCAATTCAGATAGGATTGAATTGATGAAAAAACAAATTGATCCATCCTGTGAATTAGAAGCTGCTGATTTTGAAGGCAGAGATATCGAATTCACGCACGACCCAGAAGATCTTCGACGGGCTCACTTTCACATCGTAGCCGTTCCAACTCCGATTGACGATCACAAAACTCCCAATCTAAGCCCTCTATTGAGTGCCTCTAGAACAGTCGGGAAAATCCTAAAACAAGGTGATTACGTAATATTTGAATCGACCGTTTATCCGGGTTGTACCGAAGAAGATTGCATTCCGATACTTGAAGAAGAATCTGGCCTGAAATTTGGGGAAGATTTTAAGGTAGGATATTCTCCGGAAAGGATCAATCCTGGTGATAAAGAGCATACCGTAGAAAAGATACTAAAAGTCGTATCCGGCAGTGATAAGCCAGCATTGGAGGAAATCGCGAACGTCTATGGTCAGGCCATTGAGGCTGGCGTCTTCAAAGCGAGTTCCATTAAAGTGGCAGAAGCGGCGAAAGTGATTGAAAATACCCAGCGTGACCTAAATATCTCCTTCATGAATGAACTATCTATCATCTTTGATAAGATGGATTTAGACACGAAGGAGGTCCTAGAAGCTGCGGGGACAAAATGGAACTTTCTGAAGTTCTCTCCGGGCTTAGTTGGTGGACACTGTATCGGTGTGGATCCTTATTACCTACTGCACAAGTCTAAAGAAATTGGCTATAATCCTCAGGTGATTGTCAGCGGTCGCAGGATCAATGATACCATGCCAAGCTTCATAGCCAAAAGACTGGTGCAAATGCTTACCCAGCGGAACAAAAACCCTAACGCTTCCAAAGTATTGGTGATGGGGATTACTTTCAAGGAAAATGTGGCAGATATCCGCAACTCTAAGGTGATCGATGTCGTAAAAGAATTACAACAGTACTCAATCAATGTACACATTACTGACCCTCTGGCATCGCCCAATGAAATCAGTAATAAGTATAACCTAACCCTTAATGATGCTCCCTCTAGCGACTACGATGCTGTAATTGTCGCAGTCAACCATGCCCAATACACCAAATTGACGATGGATTATTTTAAGTCCATCATGCGGGAAAACCCAATATTACTAGATATCAAAGGCATTTATCCAAGGCCTGAAGCCAATGGATTATTGTATTGGAGACTCTGATTAGTATTAGTTAGCATAAATACAGACACTTACGATGAACACACAAACGGGTAACAGAACAGGTATACACCTACACGAGCATGAGGCTCGTTGGTTTGCCGTGTATACTCGTTACAAGAGAGAGAAAGTCATTCGTAAAAGACTGACTGATAAAGGGATTGAAACCTACCTTCCTCTTCAGCAATTCGTAAGACATTATACTCGCAAAGTCAAAGTAGTTGATCTACCCTTGATCAATTGCTATCTCTTCGTTAAGATTACCAAGCAACAATATTTACAGGTTTTGGAGACAGCTGATGTGCTTCATTTTGTACAGCCAGCTAGGACGCTGATTGCTATCCCCGATGCTGAGATCGAAATATTAAAGCGTGTGGTAGGGGAGAAGATCGCACTAGAAGCTGATCGAAATGGATTCCAATCAGGAGATACAGTGGAGATCATCGGAGGGAACTTGACTGGGATTAAGGGAATTCTACTAGAAAATTCGTCAAAACATAATTTTCTGATTGAACTCAATCAAATTGGATACACGCTACAAATGCAGGTAGATCCGAGCATGTTAAGAAGAGTATCCAGCGCCAAAAAAACGTCAACTTTTGGTGCCAAGACAAAATTTAGAGAGCGAAGTGCTCAATAGCACTTGAAGAGGAATTTGGCATCTACTTACCAAGACCATTAGGTCAACTAAGCAAAAAAAAAAGAAGTCTTCGCCATTGGCGATTCATGACTACTGCAGTTGTATTGGATTAGTAACAAACACATCCAGTAGTTGTAAAAGAAAGACAGTCGATCGTTAATCGACCACTGTCCTGAACATATGTATTTCGACAAATATTATCAGATTCGATTTTCGGAGATTAAGGCTTTGCGACTTATCAACGGCGAAGCCCTATCAAGTCTCCAAATGAAAAGCACTACGTCAACACCTGTAATCTAATGAAGAATTTTGTACTAATTGGTGCAGCTGGATATGTT
>CAJXPD010000090.1 GCA_913057785.1 uncultured Lewinella sp.
CATCCCAAATGAATGGTTGCCTAATCATGTCCGGGTACTTAGGACTCCTATTACAATTTAAAGATTAAAGTAAAAATCCAATAAAATGAAAGAGGTTAAAACAGAGATTATCATTAATGCGTCTAAGGAAAAAGTTTGGGAAGTGATGATGGATTTTGCAGCTTACCCGGAATGGAGCACCTTCATTCGATCAATCGAAGGAGAGGCAAAATTGGGAGGGCGCCTGAAAAACACGTTGCGATTAACCACCAGCGATCAGATTTTCAAACCAGTGATTACCAGAATGGAGGAGGGGAATGCTTTCGAATGGTTGGGAAGTATCCCGCTGGGTTTATTCAAGGGCAGACATTACTTCATGCTGGAGGCGACGGGGGAGCAACAGACTAAGCTCATACATGGCGAGATCTTTTCTGGCCTATTGAGAGGTTTGATTATGAATAAGATCGGGGAAGACACCATGAGAGGATTTCAAGCCTGGAATAAGGCGTTGAAAAGTAGAGTCGAAAGCCTCTAGAAGTAAGAGGTATTAATGACTTGCTATACTCCTTGCTTTGCTGCGCCTTCTTTTGTATTGGCTGAGGAGTTGACTAGTAGATTGATGAAAAATTTGTTCCTTTGCCACACAAGCAATCACGAGTGCAAATATTATGTTGAAGATACTTGCTTTTGGGGCTAGTAATAGTCGCAATTCCATAAACAAACAACTGGCAGCCTATGCAGCAGCCCAGGTTGAGGAAGCAGCAATTACGCTAATTGACCTCAATGATTTTGAGATGCCTATATACGGAGTGGATCGAGAAGAAGAGGAGGGAATCCCGTCCTTGGCGCACGACTTCAAGGCTTTGATTGAGGCGCATGATCTACTCGTCATTTCTATGGCAGAACACAATGGCAGTTATACGGTGGCCTTCAAAAACTTACTGGATTGGACGTCTAGAATTGAGCAAAAACTTTGGGCGGGGCGCCCAATATTTATGCTAAGTACTTCCCCGGGGAAAAGAGGGGGCGCGAGTGTGCTGGAGACTGCCAGTGTCCGAGCCGGGTTTATGGGCGGAGAGGTAGTGGCTACCTTTTCATTGCCATCTTTTAGACATAATTTTTCTGCTGAAGAAGGAATATTGGATACTGAATTAGCAGCCTCGTTTCAACAAGAATTGGAAAAGGTAAAGGCACATCTCGCTCAGTAAACTTTAGGTCTTTATTTGAATCTTTCCAAGAATTCACCTTTGCGTGCATTGGCGACTTGAAGTTGCTGACCATTTTCTAGGATCACCGTGCCCCCCTTGCCTTTCACGTAGCGTTGTACATACTCTAAGTTGATCAGATAAGAGCGATGAATTCTGCAGAACCCATGCGCACTCAACACCTGATCGAAGAACTTGAGTTTGCGGCAGATCAGCGATTTTTTACCGCCAATGAAATAGAATTTAGTGAAGTTCTCTTCCGCCTCGCAGTAGAGGATATCAGCCATTTTGGTTACTTCAAATCCATCGATCAATGGTAAAACCACTTTTTGATGCTGTGATTGAATATGACCTAGGTTTTCTTTGAGGATCGTGGCGGTATGCAGGCGCTTAGCTTGTTCTAATCTTTCCTCTACCTTTTCCACAGCTTCAATGAGTTCATCTATATCTACCGGCTTGAGTAGGTAATGGGCAGCGCTTAACTTGAACGCTTCAATGGCATATTGACTGAATGCGGTGATGAAAATGATTTCGAAATCAATCGCAGGGAGTTTGTCTAAGAGGTCAAAGGCATTCCCATAGGGCATTTCAATATCAAGGAAGACTAATTGCGGCGTGTGGGTCTGAATCGCCTTTTCTGCTTCCATTATATTGGCGCAGGCCTGCACGATCTCCAATTGGGGGCAATATTTTGCTACGAAACGAGATAAACTATCCCGACTATCTTGTTCATCATCTACAATTAGTGTTTTTAGTTTTTTCATGGGTTAATGGGGTATTTTTATCTGGACCAGTGTTCCTACATCACCGTCCTCATAAGCATCTTCTACGGAGAGTTCATAGCTTTTGCCGTACAATTGATTGATCAGCTGAATGCGCTCCTGTGCATTGCGCAAGCCTGTACTGCGGTACTGGTTTTGGTTTTTGGTCTTTAGTTCCTTTGAACGATCTCTTCCAATCCCATTATCCTGTACCGTAACCAAAATATGATCTTCCTCAGCGGCAACATCTACCAGTAACACTCCTTTCTCGGCTTTATACCTTAGTCCGTGCCAGACGGCGTTCTCCACAAAGGGTTGAATTAGCATGGGAGGGATTTCGATCTGCTTGTTCAGATCCTCATCCTGAGTGAAAGTATATTCAAACTTATCTCTAAAGCGAAGATGTTCCAGTTTTAGGTATAGTTGCAACAGTTGCATTTCTTCCTCAAAAGAAATGAAATCCTGTTGGCTGTAATCCAATACCATTCGCATCAACTTCGAAAAATCCGATAGGAATTTGTTGGCTGCTCTTTCGTCACTTTGAGAAATGAAATTGTTGACGCTGTTTAAGGCATTAAAGATGAAGTGTGGATTCATCTGGGTTCTGAGAGAGCGCAGTTGCAGTAAATCATTCGCCTTCTGCCGGGCTTTTACATTACGCCAGATCAAGAGTAGGGAAACCAAGGCAGCCAATAGTAGTAAGCCTAAGCCGATAATGATCAAGCGCTGGGTCCACATTTGACTTTCTAAAAGTTCTCTCTCCTTTAGTTCTAGGTCTACATCCTTAGCCGCTACATCTACGATACTTTGATTACGGATAATAGCGAGTTGGCGATTAAGCGCATCTTCCTTTTCCTGGAAAACTTTTGCGTTTTCGGCCAGGTAGTTTTGATAGTCGCTTTTTGCGCCTTCGAGATCTCCCTGATCCAGGTTCCATTCGGAGGAAAGCTGAAAGAAGTTGGCTCGCTGTGCTGAGTTCTGACTTTTTTGAGCTAGTGCTCGGGCTTCCCTTATCACTTCTTTTAAGGCATTCGATTCACCGTTCGACTTATAGAGGTTCGCTAGTGCAAGTTGTTCTTCCAGCAATAAATCGGCAGGGAGTTTGAGGCGAGATTTATTATCTAAATTGAATCTACGGAGAGCGATCTTTTCCCGGTCATCCTTAATGCTATCGATCAGTACACTATTTACCTGCTCGAAGGCAATATAGCCTTGCCGGCTGAGGAATTGCGGCGAAAGGGTTTGCACCGAGTTGCTATAGGATTGCTGAGCTTGGGAGAGATTGCCTCGAAAAGCATAGAGTTTTGCTTCTTTAGCGGTGAGGCGAGCTAGGGATAAAGAATCTGATTGCACCTGGTAATACCCTCGAGTATCGGCATAGAGTTGCTGACTTTGATCTAAGTTGCCAGTTAGCGCAGCCGCGTCTGCTAAGCCCTCCTGGCAGTTGATTTGTAGTGCAGGAGTTAGAGCTAGATTTTTACATTGAGTAAAGGCCCGACTGGCTTCGCTACTTCGCTTTTGGTCAAGAAAGATCTTGCCCATCTTATAGTGTGCTAGGGCGATCCAATTGGCAGCCTGGCTTCTAGGGAGAATACTTAAGGCCTGACGATAGCGATTGAGCGCCAGGTCTTTTTGATTATTCATTTCATAAATATCTCCTAGCAGAATATAAGCCTGGCCTTCTTCCAAGGCATTTCGGTTGAGCTTGCTATCCGCGATCACCTCTTTGACCATGTCAATTCCCAATTCTGGAGACTGGATGCAGGCTTGCTCGGCCTTTTGCAGTGACAATACATAAGGCTGACTAGCCTCTTGTGCGGAAAGACAGCAGGTAAGTAACAGCAATGTGGTAAGTAAAGCAGTACTAAGATTGTTGCGTAAAACTGCTTTATGGCCATTCGAAAAATCAACGCTCATAGACATTCCATTGGTCACAGCTTTTCAAAGATAAGACACTTTTTCTTTATGGATTTTCGGGAAAAGGCGTCAATATGACCTGTTTATACAGTGAACAGGCACTATTATGATTGTGATGGCCTAGCTCTTAAAGTGGCGCTTTTTTCTTCTTTTTCTTTTCAGAAATATTGCGAGCACAGTTGGAGACAAAAATCATTTAAAATCCAGATCATGAAAATACCTACGTCAGTGAAAAGATGGATTCCTTTGTTTGCATTAGTGCTTTTGGGCTGCCTTTTTCAATTCCGCTCTGTATTGGCACTTACACAGTGGTTTAAGAAGGGTGAAAAACCAATGCAAGAATGGGTTAGCTCGGCAGAGAACCTCATTCAGGTGGCGCTCTTGTTGGATACTAGTGGTTCGATGGAGGGGCTAATAGAACAGGCTAAATCTCAGTTGTGGCAAATCCTTAATAATCTTAGTCAGGCAGAACGCAACGGGGCGGGCCCTAAGATCGAAATTGCCTTGTACCATTACGGGAATGCTGAAGTTTCGCAGGAAGCTGGGTATGTCCAACAACTTTTACCATTCACATCAGATTTTGATGCGGTTTCAGAAGCCTTGTTTCGATTGAGAACCAACGGAGGGGAGGAGTATTGCGGAATGGCCATTAAGACGGCCTTGCATGATCTGAAATGGAGCGGAGGAGAAGATCAATTGCGCTTATTGTTTATAGCGGGTAATGAAGGCTTTGATCAAGGCCCTGTGCGGTTTCAGAAAATCTGCCGGAAGGCAAAAGATCAAGGTATAGTAGTGAATACTATCTTTTGCGGCCAATCCTTGGACGGTATTCAATTGGGGTGGCAGCAGGGCGCCTTGATCACCGGCGGACATTACGCAAACATTGATCACAACATAGCTACTGACTTTATTGAAACTCCTTATGATGAAGAGATATCGCGTTTGAACCTGAAATTGAATAGTACATATATACCTTTTGGAGAACAAGGATTGAATAAGCAGCAGAATCAGCAGCTTCAAGATGCCAACGCTATTACTTACAGCGTTGCCAATGCAGCCAGTCGGGCTTGCTTCAAAGCCTCGGGTAATTATGTAAATACAAGCTGGGATTTAGTAGATGCTTTTGCTGCGGATTCCACCGTTATCGACCAGCAATTGGACCTAGCGGAAGATTTTCAGCAATTGTCTCGTACCCGTCTACGCTTAAAGATCAAAGAATGTCAGGACAATCGCTTGGCCATTAGTCAGCAGATCCAAGCCTTGAATCTAGACCGCCAAGGATTTATCCAGCAACAATTGATTGCTTCCCCAACGACTAACAAGGAAAGCTTAGAAATTTCTTTCATGCAGTCCTTGGAAGGGATTGCCAAGTTGAAAGGATTTGAATTGAAGTAGCGCAATGATAATGTGAAAGGTAGATGGCCTTTCACATTATTTATTTGTAGATGCCTTAACAGCCCTTGTAGGATTATCCCTGGTGATGGGGAGGTCCCGCAAGGGCTTTTTCAATGCACTTTTGCCATAGAGCTATCCTAGGATCAAATGGATTTTAATACCTTGTAGAAAAACAAGAACACCGATGAGAATCCTAAACGCGGCAGCCTGGATGGTAGCCACTGCTTTAGTAGTAGTCCTACTGGTTTATGGTAAAAGCCTATTGATCCCATTTGTCATCGCCTTAGTAGTGTGGTATGTGATCGTTGGCTTAAATAATTGGATCGGTAGTTTCCCGTTCATGCGAAAATATTGTCCTGGCTGGCTAAGTGCTACCTTGTCGATGCTCATTATTGTACTTTTTCTAGTATTTGTTGGTGAGATGATTGCTAATAATGCGCAATCTATGGCCAATACTCTACCCACCTATGAACAGAATGTTCGGCATCTCATGGAAAATGTGCAGCAGTCCTTCGGACTGGAGCAGGTGCCCAATGTATCTTCTTTATTGGAAGGGTTCGACTTCACCAATATCATCTCCAGTTTTATCAACACCTTTTCAGGCATTGCCGGAAATATCTTTTTGATCTTGATTTACGTGCTTTTTCTGTTTTTGGAACAGGTGAGTTTCCCGCTGAAATTGCAGGCGATCTTTACGGATCAGGAAGATTATGGACGGGTACAGGGAATCTTGTTAAGGATAAATAAGGCCATTAGCAGCTATATTTCTGTGAAAACGGCTGTTAGCATCTTGACTGCTGTGGCGAGTTACATTGTGATGGCCATTATCGGCTTGGATTTTGCCGCTTTCTGGGCCTTCTTGATTTTCTTGTTGAATTTTATTCCTAGCATAGGATCGCTGGTAGCCACTGCCTTTCCGTCACTTATGGCGATTCTACAATTTGAAACTTTGACTCCATTCTTCATTATCCTCGTCGGAGTAGGGGCTATACAACTGATTGTAGGAAATGTAGTTGAACCGAGGATGATGGGTAGTTCTCTGAACATTAGTTCTCTAGTGATGATCCTGTCTCTTTCCTTATGGGGCACCTTATGGGGTGTTTCAGGAATGGTACTTTGTGTCCCCATAACCGTGATCATGATGATCATTTTTGCTCAATTTGAGAGTACCAAGACGATTGCCATTCTACTTTCGGCTAATGGCCAGGTAGCCCAATTTGGACCGGAGGCAATAGTGCCCGTTGAGGCTGAATCGGCTGACCTACAGCCTGGTTAGAATACAAACACGGTCAAGAAGCGTTCCTGATAGGCAAAAAAAGGAAGGCGGAAGAATTTACCTCCGCCTTCATATATCTGAAATTAAGTTTTCCGCTGCGCTAATGCTATCTGAGCATTAAGCATCCGCCCAACCTCGTGATCCAGGATATCGGTCGGTTGGTGTACCCGCAAACCAATGAGGATATTCTGGTGCCAACTGACTAACGTCATCAAGGCGTTTCAGTTCTTCTTCGCTAAACTGGATGTCAACCGCTTTGATGTTATCTTCCAACTGTGACATTTTTCTGGCTCCAATGATTACACTGGTTACTCCGGGCTTGTGTAGTAACCAAGCAAGCGCTACGCGAGCCACCGTGGCCTCATGTTTTTCGGCAATCTCCGCCATCACATCAATGATGTCATAGGCTTTGTCCTTGTTGATCGGAGGGAAGTCAAAATTAGTTCGTCTAGAACCATCTACCTTTTCGGTCTCTCTAGTATACTTACCAGTAAGAAATCCACCAGCTAGTGGGCTCCATGGGAGAATTCCCAGATTTTGATCTTGTGCCATTGGAACGATCTCACGTTCTAGTTCTCTACCGGCGATGGAGTAGTAGCACTGTGCAGACTTAAATTCCGCCCAACCATTTTGCCGAGAAATGGACAAGGCCTTCATGGCTTGCCAAGCGGTAAGGTTACAGTAGCCGGTATAGCGTACCTTTCCTTGACGAACTAAGTCGTTTAGGGTAGAAAGCGTTTCCTCCATTGGCGTCAAAGGATCCGCGCCATGAATCTGATACAGATCTAGGTAATCTGTGTTCAGTGCTTTTAGACTTTTCTCTACCTGATTCATAATGTGATGACGAGTCAAACCCACACCATTGACGTTGTCGGTCATACGGAACCTTACCTTCGAGGCTACGATAACATCCTTTCTACGATTGCCGAGTGCTTTTCCGAGTATCTCTTCGGATTCATGTTTAGCATAGGTGTTGGCGGTGTCAAAGAAGTTGATACCAGCATCCAATGCTTTGTCGACTAGAAGACCAGCTTCCTTTTGCCCCAAGGCGCCGATAACTTCAAAAACTCCTTTACCCCCAAATGTCATTGCTCCCATGCATAATTCAGAAACAAACAAACCTGTATTACCAAGCGTACGATACTTCATTTGAATTGGATTTTAAGTTTTTTCTATAGGAACATTAATAAACGATCGTTTGTTTATTTACTTGAGAAATTTTTTATGCTTTTATAGCATTCCAAGCATTTTCTATGGCTTTTTGAGTTTCCTTTTCACTCATTTCCAAGTGCCCCGCGATAATATTCTTGGTGATGGCAGCTATAGGTGCAAAGAAAAAAGCCATGATCACATCCATCGGCATATCTTTAATATCACCTTTTTTGATACTTTCTTGGAAGAATCGAATGATGTGGGAAAATGGACGATATCCTTCTTCTCGGGATATTTGGGTAATGTAGGGACTGTTGGTGAACTGTTCTAAGAATCTAAATTCGACGTTGTATGCCAATATGTTATGATACAAATTCTTCCAGATTAACTCAAAGGATTGTTGGCTACTCATATAGGGCTTTACGCCGGCCATTGACTGACCAAAAACGAGTTCCTTTAAATCCACGTATAGCTGATTGATGATGGCATCAATATTTTCAAAATAAATGTAGATGGTAGCTGTCGCTACCCCTGCTGCCTTAGCAATTTTTGACATAGAAAGGCCATGGAACCCCGCTTCCGCACCAATCTGCAGCGTGGCTTTCATGATTGCATCATACTTTTCACCAGATCGTGGTCGTGCCATAGGCCAAAAATAAACAAATGTTTAGTTATATAAACAGTAGGTATCTGATTTTAGATCTACGAAAAACTCCGCTCAAGTTTCGGCAAAGGCCAAAATTCGAACGGAGTTGCAGATATCCTATTTCTATTCCGTATAAGGGAGAGGGTAGGTGGAGAGCCCTCTTAATAGGAAACTCTCCGACCTTGATGACCCAAAACCTTATTTTGTTTGTTCTTCGATCAATCTCGTGTTTACAGACAATCAAAAATGATATTCAAAGCTTCACTGATAAGAGGTACCAGTGCTGCTTTTTTATCTCATTTTATGCTTGTCCACGGGATTGGCCGAAGAAGAGTTCATTTTCACTAGATCTCCTTTGGAGAAATCGTTGCCACTGACAATACGACATTTTGAAGCCTTCCCCTCTCCTATGCTATTGTCCACCACCTTTATCGTGCCTACTTCTGTATCTACGCTACCTAGATTAAGCCCCGTGTCTGGGTCAATCAATGCTTCTCCCGGCCGCATCACAGTAAAGGTTTCTCCGACCTCGACGCCACCTGTTTTACCACTATTGATAAAGACATCTCCGTTTTTGGCTACTATTACTTTGGCTTCCCAAGGCAGTTCACTGCTGTTTGTCCCGATTAATTCAATTACGTTTTCTACGGCAGCACGGGTTGCCTTACCGACTAAGGAGTTATTGAATTGCTGTCGGCTATTGAAATTCATATTCTTATGACCAATGGATCCCGAAAGACCATTCTTTGTCTTGCGAACATTTTCTGCTAACACGATCTCTCCCGTAGAGGTATTTACCAAACGTAGATCAATTGCTACGACAGCCGCATTGCGCCCTACGCCTAGGCGAGTCCCGCCGATCCGCATATTCGAATCTCCTTTCTTGTTTCCGAATTCGGTTACAGCTCCCATTACCGCCAATTCGACGCCTAGTAACTTTCCAACGGCTGCAGCGCTTTGTGGCGTCACTAATCCACTACGACCAAGGTCTTGTTCTTGCAGAAGTTGATCTAATTGATTGCGTTCAATAACTTGATATTGACCGGATTTTACCAATTCAGTAGTGAGCATGTCGGTGACACCTTCTCCTACTCCTTGTCCGCCGTACCAATAACCTCTCCCGCCTGACTTATCCTCAAACAGGAAGACTGCTACTCGTTTTTTAGCCTTTTTGTTGGATTGTGCATGGATTGATGGGGCTAGTATACCAAAGCTCACGATGAGCATTAAAAGATAATTCAACTGTTTCATGATGGTTTTTTAGGGTATTGAGTTTAGATTCAATACAAAGGTGCTCCGATCAGGGGTGTTGAGCTATTAAGTTGTAGTGGAGTAGGAAAAGGGAGGAGTGAGAAGTGCGGAGACAGAATTGATCTTTCTAGGGAAGCTGCACAGATGAAATCCACAGCTTCCAAGATTCGAAATGGACTTAGAAATGAGAAAGACTAATCTCCGGATCTATGGTTTTACTTAATGGAAGACTCGACTGTCGCGAGCAAATCCAAGGTCTCATCATAGGTTTCCTGCATGGCGGTACTATTATCCATACCGGCAAAAAGCGCCATTTCACAGGTTTTAATGGTCTTCATGAAACGCTCTATTTCATCATCAGCTACTTCGAGGCCTTGCAATCTCTCCTTGACATTATCTTTGGTGAGTTCAGAAACAGGAATCTGAAGCTTATCACACACATACCCTAGCATAGCCTTGGAGATCTCGTCATAGAAAGCCCGGCTTTTTCCTGTCTGTAGGTGTTGCTTGGCAGTTTCGAGCCGCTTTTGGGCCGCTTTTCTGGCCTTGCGTTGGCGTAGGAGAGCTGGGTCTAGTGAGTCGCTCTTGGCTTTTAATTGCTTATAGGTATAAGCTCCACCCAAAGCTAGGAACGGAAGTAAGCTTAGTAACCAAAAAGTCCAGTTCTCTTGAAAATATCCACTAGGACCAAATCCTGGATTTGACTTGAGGTAGGCAATGTCTTGTGTGCGCTCCGGCTCAGGCGCGGCGGTAATGGCCTTTTTTTGCTGGCTTCCTTGACCCACATTTACAGCAAAGGTATTATCGTTGAAAACGACGTATTTGGCACTGTCAGGATCAAAATAACTGAACTCTGGAGTCAGTTGATATTGCCCAGCTTCCTTAGGGACCAACAAATACTCAATGTCTTTCTCGCCATAAAGTTGACCCAAATTTTCAAAGCTATTTTCCTTAATCACTTTAGGGTCATATACTTCAAAAGCTTCGGGGAAGCTTAGCTCCGGAGGCTGAATTCGCTTAATGTCTCCGTTTCCGCGAATAGAGAGGACAACGGAAATGGCATCATCAGTGGTTACGCTTGCTCTATTAATCCTACTCTTGACTTCAAAACTGCCCACTGCTCCGGTGAAAGAAGAAGGAGCGTTTGGGGGAAGAGGCTTTACACTAATCACTACCGCCTCTGTGCTGGCTGGAATTCTTCTGATTTCTCTACTGAAGAAGAATCTCCTTCTTTGGTTATTGCCTTCCACAACGGCTCCCAACTGAACATTGAGCGGGTCGACAGTGAGTTTCCCCGTCTGCTGAGGAAAAAGAGCTAAGCGCTTTAGTACCTTGGTGGCGTACTGAGTCCCATCAATGACCTCCCGTACTACCCGGCCGTCATATCTACGAATATCTTGTGCGTAAAATCCTTGATAATCGGATTCGGAAATAACATTTTGTGTCTCGATCTGGACGGTGGTGAAGAGTTTGTAGTCCAACATAATCTGTTGCCCTACCCAAGCTTCAGTAATGCTGGGTAGTGCTTCGATGTACAATTCCTCGGCATCATCACCTCCACTTTTCCCTTGCACTACTGAAATAGAGATGGGTTGACTCTCAAAAGTCTTGTTCCCTACTGTGATCTGTGCTTTACCGATAGAGAAGGTGCCAATACGTTTAGGCTGTAAGGTAAACGTATAGCCTTCTTCTTTGGACATTTGTCCATTGATGATAGAGGTGCTACGAGAGACAGAGGGACCATTTATGACGGTGAAGTTTCTAAAATTCGGTGCCCGAAAATTACTGCCATTGGCATCAGAGAGCGTAAAAGTTACATCGAAATAACTCTTCAAGAGGACTTGTTTAGCATCACTATAGGCTTCGAATTTCTGGGCTTGGCTATTGGTCATTATCAACATAATAGCCAGTAAGGTTAGTACGTATTGACGCCCTACTTCTAAATAACGAGTTAGCCAGTTCATATGCTTAGGTCCAGCGTAAGTCCGCTCCATATCAGTATATCTTTCGGCAGGCCAAAGAAAATCCGACCTGATCTAGATCTTATAAATCTTTCTCTTCTTCTTTTTCTTTTTAGTCTTATCTTCTTTTCCGGGCTCCTCAGGTTTGTTATCCTTGGGTAAAGCCCGTTGCCCTGGCTCATCAAAATCAAATTGGAAGTTGCGAAAACCCGGCATACCTTCCCGGTCAAAGCCTCTGAAGAAGTCACTCATTCTTTCTTCCTGAGGTTGCTTTTGAATAATGCCCTCAGGGTTGGGTACGACTAGAATTTCGATGGGTTCCGTTTCTAACATCATTTCCCCTACAGAAATGCTAGCCGGTTGAATATAGTAGTTTCCGATATCCTTGGGTTCGAGATAGAAGGTATAGGAAATACTTTGGGAAACATCCCCGTTCATCATGCTAAAGCTGGAAGACATGTTTGGACCGCTCTTTACTATAAAATCCTCAAAAGCCGGTGCCTGAAAATCTTGTCCTTTGGCATTCTCCAAAGAGAAGACCACTTGAAAATAATTACCATGCAGCACGGAATCCATACTCACCTTTACTGAGAATTTAGCATCATCTTGCGCTATAACAATCTGGCTAGTCAGGAATAGACCTAAGAAAAGGGCACTTAATTTTTTCATGTTTTTCTCTTTTAATGGACAAGGATGCGGCTTCTTAAGTGAGAGCCAAAGCCATTAACAAAGACTCCTAAAAGCATTCAAAAGTTTGAAGCAGTAAATACAAATTTACAACTTACCAGTCTTTTTGCGATTTGCATCCTTTATTTTGTCTGCGGCGCATTTTTTCCATAGTCTTTTGTTCCTCATTTTCCATAATCTTTAATAAACGCTCAGCTTCTTCCCGCGTTAAGTCCGGGACATCCTCAGCTTGCTCTGATTGACTTTCTTGTTGTTCCTGCTGAGATTGGTTTTGCTGTTGATCCTGCTGCTGTTCCTGTTCTTGCTGTTGCTGCTGATCTTGCTGATCCTGATTGTCCTGGGGATCTTCATTTTGCTCGTCCCCTTCCTGTTGTTGTTGCTGCTGTTGTTGTTGTTGCTGTTTCAGCATATACTGTGCTTGTGCCAGGTTATGCTTGGTTTGCATATCCTGTGGCTGCAAGCGGAGAGAGTTCTTGTAAGCTTCAATACTCTCCTTGTACTTTTGCTGATTGAAGTAGGCGTTACCGAGATTATGGTAGGCATTCGACTTCAACACTGGATCAGTTGCTCGTTCAGCTGCATCCAGATAAAGTTCTCCGGCAGAATCAAAGCGATCTTTCTGTTGATATATGGAGTTTCCCAGATTATAGCTGCCCTTGGAAGAAGGCTTTTTCTCCAGTGCTTTTCGATAATCCTCTTCCGCTTTGCCAAAGTTCTCTTCCTTATAGCTTTTATCTCCCTTACGTAGGAGTTTGTGTTGAGATTGAGCCTGTAGTCCTATTCCCAAGCAGAGGCCGAATACAATTAATAATGCTCTCATGACACATTAAATTTTGAGTAAACTTCCCTTGAGACATATCTTCGGAATCAGATCGGCAAAGGGAAAGTTTTGAAGATCAATCAAGTAGCAAAAATATCTTTATCTCCGAGGTATTTATTCTTTCTATACGATAGCAAAAATTCTAAGATCAAAAGAAATAATCCTAGGCCGATGAAATATTGGAAGTAGCTTTCGTATTCTGTGAATGATCGCAATTCCAACTCTCGTTTTTCGATTGCATCAATTCGTGTCTTTAGTGCTTTCATGACCTCATCGGAACCCGCCAAAAGATTGAAATAATCTCCTCCCCCTGCCTGTGCTACTTCTCGGAGCATCTCTTCGTTCAATTGGGATTTGACGGGGTTTCCGGTCTGATCTCGTAGGTAGTCCTCTCGCCCACCTTGCCGGACAGGAATGAAACTACCGCTAGCCTCTCCTACACCAATGGTGAAAGTAAGCAAGCCGTTTTCTTTTGCGGTTGTTGCGGCCGACACTGCTTCACCATCATGATCTTCACCATCGGAAATGATGATTAGTGCTTTATGCTTTTGATTTTCCTCAGGAAAGGATTGTTCAGCCAAGGTGATAGCCTCGCTAATTGCGGTACCTTGGGAAGGAGCCATCCCTGGGTTAGCAGTTGTCACGAACATTTTAGCAAAGGCATAGTCAGTAGTGAGCGGAACTTGCATGTAGGCATTACAAGCGAACAGGATTAAGCCGAGGTTTTCTCCTTTTAGTTGGTCTACCAAGTTTTGAGAAAACCGTTTTGACCGATCTAGTCTGCTAGGAGATATGTCTTCTGCCAACATACTCCGGGAAACGTCCAAAGCGATGAAAACATCAATTCCTTTGCGCTTAACTTTCTCCTTTTTGCTGCCCCACTGTGGATTGGCCCAACCTACAATGAGAAAGGCTAAGGTGGCCAAGAGGAGAATAAACTTGACCGTATGCTTGTAGCGTGACCAATCTGGCATTAGCTGCTCCAAAAGCTCCGGATTACCAAAGCGATTTAAGGCTCGCTTACGGTAGTACCAGGTTGCTACAAAGAACAATATCAGAACTGGAATGAATGCCAGTCCATAGAGGTATATGCTATTTTCGAATCGAAACATAATAGTATCTTCTTCAGCACCTGATTGTTTTTCACAATGGTGCTACATCCTTTCAAGCACTAAGGTATAGCTCGAAGTACAGTATACCTTAACAAGACTTCAATCAGCAAGAACAGAATACCCCAAAAAGCAAAATGATGGTATTCCTCGCTATATCTCTTGAAGCTAGTCACTTCAATTTTGGTCTTCTCTAATTGATCGATGGAAGCATAAATCTGTTCCAAACTCTGTTCATCTACTGCTCGATAGTATTTTCCACCTGTCATTTCTGCAATTTGACGGAGTAAATCTTCATCAATTTCAACCCTTACTAATCCTAAGACGTACTTTCCGTCACTTCTTCTACTAACCGGGGCCCGGGTTTCTCCGACACTCCCTACTCCAATGGTATAAACCTTAATATTATATTCCTTTGCAATCTTGGCTGCCAGCATTGGGGACTGGTAGCCTGTATTATTGACTCCGTCAGTCAAGAGAATCACGACCTTACTTTTACTATCACTATCCTTAAGCCGATTTACAGCCGTGGCTAGTCCCATCCCGATTGCCGTTCCATCCTCAAGTATCCCACATTCTAATTTATTGAGGAATTCATTTAGTACTAGATGATCGGTAGTCAAAGGGCACTGTGTAAAGGCTTCTCCGGCGAACACCACCAATCCAATGCGGTCGTACTGTCGTTGGCCGACAAAATCAGCTGCTACTCGCTTGCTTACTTCCAGCCGGTTCGGCTGAAAATCCTGGGCTAACATACTACTTGACAAGTCCATCGCGAGGCTTATATCTATCCCTTCTGCTACTACCTCCTCCTCTTTCAATACCCGCTGAGGGCGAGCTAGGGCTACAACTAAGGCTACAAAAGATAGGATTCGAAGGATGGGTAACAAAGAGCGTAAGCGTCCCCTAATCGATTGGGTATTCTCCAGTCCTTCCAAGGTAGACATTCGCATTGGCGCATAGCGTTGCCGATAGCTACGATTGTACCACCAGGCTATTAATGGAAGTAATAGCAACAACACAAAGAAAAACGGACTTACAAATGTTATGTTCTCCAATAATCCAAGCATACGACTTATTCTATAGCTTCCGATTGGTCTTGTACTTCTGGTTCATCTATTGTCTCTTCCTCATCCACCGGTTTTGGTTTGGGCTTCGTTTGAAGGACAAAGGCCTCCAATTTGTCTAAGCCGGCAGCATGCACTTCGATCGGCGGTATCGCTTTGGCAAACTTGACTAAATCTGCCGTTTGTAGAATCTTATTCAGTTCACTCCTCCAATCTTCTTCGACTTCATCCAACTTTTGTAGATCCTCAATGATTTCGTCCGAGGTAGATTCTAAAGCTTTTATCTTAAATCTTTCTTCCAAGTACTCCCTTAAGATGAAGGTCAGCTCACTCTGATACGCCTTTATCTTATTCTGTTGCCAGAGCTTGGAAGCTCGAAGCGATTCAATCTTTTCCATGGCAACTTCGAATGGAGGTCGCTTGATGATGACTGGAGCAGGCTCTTCTTTGTTCTGCCGACGGTTATAGAAGAAATACCCAAGGAAACCCAGCAAGGCTACTGTACCAATACCGATTAATATAGGAAGGTAGTCTTCGATCGTTTTGTCCTCGGCAACAATCCCTTTAATCGGCTGCAACTGTACCGTGTCCTGACTAACTGGATATGGGTTGACAATAAGCAAGAGACTGTTGGTATTGATGGTTTGGCGTTGCTCCCCCCGGAGGAAACTAACGGGGATCTGTGGAATCAAGTATTGTCCAGAATCAAAGGAGGTTAGAATTAGCGTTTGATGAAGGAGGTTGCCTTCATTGGAGGGTACCGTGTCAACCGGATAGACTTTCAACAACTCGATCCCCTCGGTCTTTTCAATGCCGGATAAATCCGCTACCTCAAGTGTCATTCCTTGTGGATAGCTGATATCCAACTCCATCTTGATTTGATCTCCAATCAAGATTTCGTTTTTGCTTAGAGCGGCACTAACGGACTGCGCTTCAATTACCTGGGGTAGTAAATAGAAGAGTAATAACAGTCCAAAGCTCCATGAAAGCGATAATTTTCGCAATTCCTTCATATCAGTTACTCCGCTTTTTGAAAAACTTAAGTAGGGCATTTACATAGGATTCGTTGGTCCGAATACTGACTGCATCAGCACCACTTTTTAGGAAAGCTGAGCGAAAATATTGGTAGTGTTCCGAGTACCAATTGGCATATTGTTCCCGCACTCTAGCAGAGGAAGTGTCAATCCATCGCATGGCACCCGTTTCGGCATCCGAAGCTCGTAGTAGTCCTACATTGGGTAATTCTTCCTCTCGTGGATCTACCATATGAATGCCAACTACATCGTGCTTTCTAGCTGCGATTCGAAGCGCTGCCTCGTAGTTTTTGGTCATGAAATCGGAAAGCAGAAAACAGATACTTCTTTTCTTTACCACATTGTTGAAATACTGCAGGGTGCTTTCGATATCTGTACCTTGATGTTGAGGTTGGAAATCGATTAGCTCTCGGATGATCCTGAGAATATGTTGCTTCCCCTTTTTGGGTGGGATAAACTTTTCCACTTGATCGGAGAAAAAGATTACCCCAACTTTATCATTGTTATTGATAGCGGAGAATGCCAATACCGCACAGATTTCCGTCAAAATCTCGTTCTTTAGCTGATTAACCGTTCCAAAGAAGGATGATCGGCTGACATCTATCAAAAGCATGACGGTCAATTCCCGCTCTTCTTCAAAGATCTTCACATAAGGATCGCCTGTTCGTGCCGTGACATTCCAGTCGATATTACGGACGTCATCCCCAAATTGGTAATTGCGTACTTCGCTGAAGGACATACCGCGCCCCTTAAAAGCACTATGGTACTCTCCTGAGAAGATATGTCGACTCAATCCTTTCGTCTTTATCTCAATCTTCCGAACCTTTTTGAGTAGTTCACTTGTTTCCACGGGCGAAGGTTAAGGTACTTCTACTGTATCTAAGATTTTGTTGATAATATCTTCTTGCGTGACATTTTCAGCTTCAGCTTCGTAGGTTAAGCCGATCCGGTGCCGCATTACGTCATGGCACACTTGCCGGACATCTTCCGGGATCACGTAACCTCTTCTCTTCAAGAAGGCGTAGGCTTTGGCAGATTTGGCCAAGGCAATACTGGCTCGAGGCGATCCACCATAATTAATGAGCGCTTGTAAGCTGCTCAGGTTGTAGTCTCCTGGGTTTCGGGTGGAGAATACAATATCTAGGATATATTTCTCAATCTTTTCATCCATGTACACCTTATTCACCGATTCTCTCGCTTTGAGAATAGCTTCAGGTTTTACAACAGGCTTTATCTCTGGGAATCCACCAGTCTGTAGATTACGACGAATGATCTCTCTCTCGTCTTCCTTGGTAGGATAGGTAATCTTTACTTTGAGCATGAAACGGTCTACCTGGGCCTCTGGCAGTGGGTAAGTACCTTCTTGCTCAATGGGGTTTTGTGTGGCTAGCACTAGAAATGGCTCTTGAAGAGGGTAGGTCTCTCCACCGATGGTTACCTGCCGTTCCTGCATAGCCTCTAACAAGGCACTTTGCACCTTGGCCGGGGCACGGTTGATCTCATCCGCTAGAATAAAGTTGGCAAAGATGGGGCCTTTGCGAACCGTGAATTCATTTTTGCTAGGATTGAATATCATGGTACCGATAATATCGGCAGGGAGAAGGTCAGGGGTAAATTGAATGCGGTTGAATTTGGCATCAACAGCTTTTGAAAGGGTATTAATGGCTAGTGTTTTTGCTAAGCCAGGAAGCCCTTCCAATAAAACGTGGCCTTTTGTCAGCAATCCGAGCATCAATCTCTCGATCATGTGACGTTGTCCCACAATAACTTTTGCTGTTTCCTCATTTAGTTTTTCGACGAAAGCACTATCGATATAGATCTGTTGATTCAGCGCTTCAATATCTACTGATTGCATAGTTTTTTTGGGTTTATCTGCCCATGGGGAGCCTTTTTCATCATACAACTCCCACTAAAAATAAGTTGTTATTCAAAAAGGCCTGATATTACAAAAAATGCTGTAGTAAAAGGCTCACAAATTTGCTAATTTTTTCTAAGAATGCCTAAACTCTCGGAAATTCGGAAAATGGGTTTAAGATCGATTTAAAACTTATTAACTAAATCTTAACAGTTATGCTAAACCGCTTACCATCAGTCCTTATTACACTGCTTTTGCTTTGGGGTTCAAGTGCCACTGGACAAATAAAGAGTGAGCAAGCCAATGCTTACTTAGAGCAATTGAAAAAGCATGTTCTGGTGGTGCGATTGCCTTCTCAAAGCAAAAAAATAGGTGCGCTGGCTGCCTTGATGGAAAAGGAGGACCTTTCTACTCAGGAGCGAGAGCGTGCCAAATTGCAATGGGAAACCACCAAGGCAGAGGCCAAGGCTGAAGCTTTGATCATTCAGGCCTCCGTCAGCAATTATTTCGATTATGCACCCGTTTTATTTATGTACGATAATGCCAGCCCAAAGTTGACAAAAGGTGAACGAACCGGCTTTTTTCTGGATAAGAACCTGGAAATTTCAGATGCTGTTTTAGAGAATGATCCATTCTTTATTTTAGATGTTGGATATACGGACCCTTCAAATTCTGCCCGGAGTTTTTCCTTCATCATCAAGGATCAATCGTACCAAGCACTACCAGCACCTTTTCCCTATGCACAAAGGATTAACACTCCTGCTTTAGCCTTCGATCAATTACTGGGGAGGAATAGCATGGAGAAGTATTACCGAAAAGCAGTAATTAGACTGAATAAACGCTTGCACCGGACAGCAAGTCGAACACCCAATCCTTAAAGCCAGTACAGTTTACATTGTATAGATTGTTTAAAACGAAATTGATCATGACCATCAAGCCATTTCTGGGCGCCATCATTTTGACCTTAGTTTGTTCTTTTAGTCTTCTGGGGCAATCCTATACCAGTGTAAAGCAACTGAAAGGCAAGTGGAAGAAACAATATGAAAGGGCTCAAGGTGCCGCACGTGCCGAGCAATTTGAAGCATCGGTGGAGATATTGGATAGGTTACTAGAGGCTGTGCCGGATTTTGCAGATGGCTATTACCTAAGAGCAGGGGTTCAGTTTGAACTTCGGAATCGCGAACAGGCTGAGGCAGACTTTGAACAACTATTCAAAATTGCCCCCGACTATTCTATTCGAGCACTTTATCGTTTGGCGAGAACGGAACTCACCTTGGGTAAATATGATGAGGCCGCGGATCACTTCAAGGCTTACCTGGCCAAGAACCCCAAAAGCGAAGTCCGGAAAAAACTAGCGGAAAAATTATTAGCCAATGCTCAATTTGCTAGTCAAGCTGTAGCCAACCCGGTTCCTTTTGAACCTACCAATCTTGGGGAAAACATAAATACCAATGGACAAGAATATTTGCCAGCTTTTTCTGCAGATGGAGCAACTTTGATTTATACCAAGCGAGTAAATGGCCAAGAAGATTTTTTTTATAGTGAGAAGAAAGCAGGACAATGGCAGCGAGGAAGGCCGATCACATCGCTCAATACGCCACTTAACGAGGGAGCGCAAAGTCTATCCGGAGATGGAAGACTTTTGGTTTTTACAGCTTGCGCTGGCGGCATGAGTGGAGGAAGTTGTGATCTCTATTTTTCTGAATATAAGCAACAAAAGTGGACGCGACCTAGCCCACTCCCAGGGAAGGTAAATACCAAATATTGGGAGTCTCAACCTTCTCTTTCATCAGATGGTCGTGTACTTTATTTTGCTAGCGATCGGCCGGGAGGGCAAGGACGACGCGATATTTGGAAGAGCGAGCAGCTACAGGATGGGACCTGGAGTGCGCCTGTAAATTTGGGACCTTCGATCAATACACCTGATCAGGATCAATGTCCTTACCTACATGCGGATGGTCAGACTTTGTATTTCTGTTCAGATGGTTGGCCAGGTATGGGAGGGAATGACCTCTATTTGTCGAGACTTGATGACAAGGGGAAATGGCAGGAACCAAAAAACTTGGGTTATCCGATAAATACCGTCGCTAATGAAGGAACATTGGTGGTTAGTTTGGATGGACAGACGGCATATTTTGCTACAGATAAAAATACGCTTGGTGGGAACACGGCTCCCTCCACCTTCGTCAATAATGACATCTATAGCTTCCCACTGCACAAAGCCGCTCAACCTGCTCTAGTAACTTACGTAAAGGCGACGGTTTTTGATAGTCGAACGAAAGAACGTTTGGAGGCTAAAGTGGAGTTCTTCGATTTAACCACCGGGCAATTGCACACCACTAAAGAGACGGATCAAGCCGGGGAGTTTTTAGTGACTATGCCTCTGGGAAAGGACTATGCTTTAAATGTAGCAAAGGAGGGCTACCTTTTCTTTTCTGAAAACTTCGCTTTAGCGGAAGAAGGTACTTTAGAGGAACCCTATGAGTTAAAGATTGGTCTGGAACGATTTGTAAAGGTGAAAGAGGATGCTCGACCACCTAAACCTGTAGTGTTGCGTAATATCTTCTTCAAAACGGGATCTGCTGAGTTATTACCTACTTCAACTAATGAGCTGCAAAAGCTCTTGAAGTTACTGAATGATCGATCGGAACTGCGCATACAGATCAATGGTCATACAGATGATGTGGGTTCGGATGAGGCCAATCAAGCATTGTCAGAGGCAAGAGCTAAATCGGTTTATGATTGGTTGGTGTCCAACGAAATTCCAGCTGAAAGACTTAGTTTTAAAGGCTTTGGCGAAGGCCAACCCATTGATAGCAATGATACAGATGAAGGGCGGAAGAACAATCGACGTACAGAATTTCAAATTGTTCAGTAAGGGGTGGTTGTTTTGCATGTCATTTTACTTAGACTGCTGTAAGCGAACCCTCTTAATGCGAAAATAATCGTGTAAGGTAGCATCGACAGCTATTCTCATTCCGCTGTTTTTGTCAAGAATAATGTTGAAATCATGATCCTTCCAAAAGGGATTTTTGAATAGACTGTGAATGTCCCACCCCAAGAAATATAACTTGCCTCTCCATTGTTGTAATTCATAATTACTCGTTAAATCGGCACTATTCAATTGATATTCAAGTCGATGTTGAAAGAAGTTACCATAGCCGATGCAGTTCGCGGCTGGCTTTTGCAATAGTTGGATGGGATTGCTGGAACTAGAGCCGGTTGTAAAGTGAAGGTGTTGGGAGGTATAGCGAAGTGCTTGGTTTATTTGCTGCTCAATGGAGCTTGTCGAAGATATCTTCGGAGTTGGTTGAGATACTGAATGGAAAGCCGTTGAATTACCTGGGAGCTGTATCCTTTCCAATGGAATATAGGTAACGCAGGCTCGGAATATCTGCCCGCGTAATACGATCAAGAGAGAAAAGACAAGAAGTACTATCTTTAAAGTACGCTTCATTCTTTTAGACAATTCAAGTCATGCAAAGATATTTCTTCCTCGGGACCCTAATTAGTGGATTGTTGTTGATGTTTTACCTATACCTTTTACGCTTTGATGATTTTAGTGAAACGGAATTGGTTCGTGTGTCCTATTATTGGCTCCCATTGATCATCTTTGGTTTGACAGGACTTGCGGCGGTCAATACTAAAGATCGGGGGGGATATTTGAGGTTAGGCAGTACTCCGCTGGCATATGCCTTGATTCGAACCATCATTGCCGTTGCTATTATGGTATTCTTCTTTGAAGCTATATTCCCGGGACTCTAGGGCAGCTCGAGTACTGTAAAATACAAGAGCGACCTAGGAAACCTAGATCGCTCTCTTCATTCATTTCGTTGTATTGACGAATTAGTAGCGTCCACCGCCACCATATCCGCCGCCACCACCGTAGCCGCCACCGCCGCCGTATCCACCGCGACCACCGCGGTTTTCTCTTGGCTCAGCTTTTTTAACTACGATCGTTCTGCCATCAAACTCGGTGTCATTTAGAGCATCAATGGCTGCCTGACCTTGCTCATCATCAGGCATTTCGACAAATCCATATCCTTTAGACTTACCAGTGAATTTGTCAGAGATAATTTTTACTGAATCCACGTCACCATAAGCCTCGAATGCTTCTCGCAAATACGATTCATCAGTGGCAAAATTCAATTTTGCTACAAAAATGTTCATTACAAAAAATTTAAATGCTAAAAACAAGTACCAATTAAGCAGCAAAATGGATTTCAGAATAAGGATGAGCTTATCAATAAAAAAACTTTGCTATCTCAAAAAGAACTTTTACATATCTATACAAAGTTATCCCAATTAGCTCAATAATGCCAGTTTTTTTAACTAGTGGCTGCGTACTTGATCTAAAGGTTTGATATATATGTGTTTATGTGTATTGAATATGTGTGTTTTGTTTCAATTTTTAGCTAGTTAAATTATTGTTAGGTGTAAAATACAACAGGATAGACGGCGGTAATTGTAAGGTTTGGTTCTTACTAGGTGGCGCTGCTTTACCTATATCGGGTTACTCCCATCATAACTACATACTTTTCAAATGCGTAAGGCGAAACCCAATGTGCAACAGGAAGTAACAGAGGAAAATGGAAAGTACAATAGGCTTACTTATAAATGGAGTAAGTCCTGTGTTGAGCAACGAAAGGTAGTTGTTTTGGAAAAGTTAGACGTTTAGATAACTCATCAAAGCATCATATCGCTCTTTGAGTGCTTCTTGGTAGTCACTTTCATTAAAGGAAGCCTTGATTTTATATTCAAATCGCTCAAAGGTGCTGAGAATGGCGTAAATATCTTGGCTATTTACCTTCAAGGTAACGTGGAAGATGGTTGCATCTGCTTGTGAAGAGATGAAGGAGCTGAGTATGAAGGAGCCTTCAGATTCAACAATCCTAGCAATCTCAACCAAGGAATAATCTCTTCTAGGTACTTCCAAGACAATAATAGAGCCGGTATCCTGGAAAGAACTCGTGCTTGCGAAGAACTGGAGCAGATCCTCCAAGGTGATCAATCCAGTATAATTGCCCTGCGCATCTACAACTGGGACTACGGTCAACTTGAAGTCCGCCAAAACGCGCATAACCTCATATACATGATCACTTGATAAAACCCGCATATGTGGAAGACTTAGTTGATAGGAACCAACGGCCTCTTCTACATCATTATTCAGAATGTCATCTTCAGATAAGAGTCCTAGTAACTGGGTGTTATTTACTACGGGGAGATGCTTAACATAGAAGTCTCCCATCATGCCCAAGGCTTCGTCCCCGGTATCAGATGTACGTAAGGGAATCACACTATCAGATACTAGATTCTCTGCGATCATGTCGATTGTGGTATGTTTTCACCTTTCACGATATAGCGAAAAGGCGTCCTGTTACTTTAACGAAAACCAAAGAGGAAATGTTAGTCTATCCGAGCAATTTTTTCTTCTGAACCGTAAATTCCTCTTCTGTCAACAAGCCTTTTTCTTTTAGCTCGCCTAGTCGTTGCAGTTGTTCTAGCAGGTCATTGGAAGTATTGTTAGGGATTGCGTCCAGTAGATTTTCTTTTGGCGCTTCCAATTGTGGTGTGAGTTGGAAATTATTTTGTTCAAAGAGTTCGAACTGATCCTGGATTCTCAAGAACGCCAAGGCATCATGTTCTTTTATCTTCTGCACATCATTGAAGCCATAACTAACCGCTTTATCAAGGTGGTAAAATGCTCTTTCGGCATTTTCCATCAAAGAAAAAGAGCAAGCTAGGTTGAAGTGCACAGCAATATCTTTCGGGTTGATCTCTAAAGCTTTTTCGAAATCCTCAATCGCACCTTCATAATCGTACTCTCTATATTTTTCAAGACCACTGGATTTGAAGGGATTGTGTCTGCGCTTTGGGGGAGGAGCTGAGCGTTGGCGCTGGCGAACAGGGGGGGCTTGAGGTCGTTGACGAGGCGTCTCACGGCGCTGTTGTCTTTGCTCCCAACGTTCGCGTCGGTCTTGGGTTCTTTTGTCATATCTGTTTTGCCGTTGGTGAAACATTTCTCGGTTATACTTTTCGTCAAATTCCACCTTATCCATAGCAAAAAAGGCGATAGCATCAATTAGTGCAATGATCCAAGAAACCCAAAAGAAAAACATATATAATATCCCCAAACCAATCTGCCCCAGATAAAATCGGTGAATACCCAACCAGCCAAAAAATAAAGCCAAAATACCAGCTACATTCTTATCCTTCATTCGTAAATCTTAATCAATAAGTAAGGAATTCCTTTACACAATATCTTTAATAATCCGCCAATTATCAAATTAATAAACATTTCAATAATGTTTTAGATTTAGAATACCTAAAAATATACCAAAATGCTTTTTCGCTAGATGTTTGACGATTTCAAAGGGTACGGCGAAGCAGGATTTATCTATAGATGCAAATTTGAGAGAAATGGTTGTTTTGACCTCTAAAATACAGCAGGTAAGTACTTATTCTCGCTGTTTGGAATCAATGATAATTGTCACTGGACCATCATTAATCAGAGCTACTTTCATATCTGCACCAAAAGTGCCGGTCCCAATATCTTTGCCCGTTAGCACGGTCAATTTCTGTATGAATTTCTCGTACATGGGCACCGCAAAATCTGGTTTGGAAGCCTTGATGTAGGAGGGCCGATTTCCTTTCTTAGTGCTAGCATGTAAAGTGAATTGGCTTACTACCAAAATGTCCCCTCCCACGTCCATTATGGATTTATTCATCACCCCTGCCTCATCATTGAAGATTCGTAATTTGCTGATCTTCCCACATAACCAATCAATATCTGAGTCGGTATCTGAATCCTCTATTCCTAAGAGGATTAGTAGACCATGATTGATGGCCGATTTCACCTTTTGATCGATGGTGACGGAGGCTTCACTCACTCTTTGAATAACTATGCGCATTGTAACAGTATTTATCAGAGAAGGACATTATTTATGAAAAATCAGAAAGATAGCGGGCCTTTTGTGCAAGTTGGGCGGGCCTGCTTTTTTCCATTCAGCTACACTTTTGGTAAGAATGTATTGAGAGGGAAGCGTTAGATCTGCCGCGACACAAAATTGGGTGCTGTTTTGTAAAGTTTGCAATGTCGTTTCAATCAATCCCATATTTCTGTAAGGTGTCTCAATGAATAGCTGGGTTTGATCGTGTTTGATGGCCATTTGTTCAAGGCGTTTCAATTCTCGAACAAGTTCTGGTCGCTTTTGTGGCAAATAGCCATGGAAAGCAAAAGATTGTCCGTTCATGCCAGATGCCATTAAGGCCAGCAAAATGGAAGAGGGCCCAACTAATGGCACCACTTCTATGCCTTTTTTGTGTGCTAAATTAACAATGGCAGCGCCAGGGTCTGCTACCCCTGGGCTTCCTGCTTCTGATACTAGACCTGTATCCTGTCCGCTCAAGGCTGGGGCTAAGAAGTCCGCAAACTCTTCTGGACTTGTTCTCTTGTTTAACTCAAAATAAGTAACCTCTTGCAAGGGGTGTGGAAAACCACTGGCTTTCATGAAATGCCGCGCTGTTTTGGGGCGCTCAGCAATCAATACCTTGATGTTATGGAGAACATCCAACAGATATTGGGGTAAGACATGCATTCCCTCTTCCCCTAGTGGAGTTGGAATAAGATATAATTTCCCAGTTTTGCCCATGCGCGCAAGATAAGAACTAGAAGTTTTTTGATCCATAAAAATTTGCAAGCACTAGGCTTTGAGCATATCTTTGACCACCCAATTTTACTTATGAGCCAGACTTACACCATCAAGCTTCCTCAATTTGAAGGACCTTTCGATCTCCTCCTCTTCTTCATCGAAAGGGATGAGCTTGATATTCATGATATTCCCATTTCAAAAATTACGGATGACTTCTTGGCGTATATCCGGCAAATGGAGTCTATGAATATCGACCTGGCGAGTGAGTTTATTTTGGTTGCAGCTACCTTATGCCGGATCAAGGCCAAGCTTTTATTACCAAGAAAACCGTTGGATGAGGAGGGGAATGAGATTGATCCTCGAGAAGAACTGGTACAAAGACTCTTGGAGTACAAACGATATAAAAGTGTTTTGGAAGAGATGCGACAGCTGGAGGATAGTCGATCTTTGCGAAACCACCGAGGCAACACCTCCCGAGAACTTAAGCACATTGCCACCAAGGCCTTAGTGGATGCTGAATTGGAGTCGATCAACTTGTTCAAAATCTTAAGAGCATTTGAACGGGTCATGCAAAGATTTGAAGATTCTCATCCAGGCACGATTCACCAAATTGTGCAATGGGGCTTCACCATCGAAGATCAGCAAAACTACATCATAGAAAAAGTAACTACCTTCAAGAACGTGACCTTCCGTATGCTCTTCGGAGCTTGCGAAAATCGGATTCACGCCATTGTTACGTTCCTAGCCCTTCTTGAGCTATTAAATATGGAGAAGGTAAGTATCGTGATGGGAGAAGGAAACAATAACTTCTGGTTGAGCCCACCTAGAGAAAAGACACCAGAGGAGTTAGCCATGGAAGAAGAGGAGTAGCATATTTCATCTGGACTCTCGTAAAGGCAATTTGTTTACCTACATCCACAAATAGTTATTACAGCAGAATTATCTCCGAACTCAACTCAACTGAATCGATATGGTTCGGAGATAATTCCTTTAAATTTAGTTGATAATGAGTCTACGGACGGTCCATTTATCACCAACTTGCATTCTCACCCAGTACAATCCCTTTTGCAGACCGTGTACATCCACACTGGCACGACGAGCCTCGATGACTCTACTACGGAGTCTACGTCCTTGACTATCGAATAACTCAAGTAATCTAATGTCTTGCTCTACTGCTTGTAGTTCGAAAGCTTCTTTGGCAGGATTCGGGAAAAGCTTCACTTGAGCGTCATCAGTGGGATCATCCGTGTTTGCTAGTTTAGAGTTGACAATGGAAATGGTAGCAGGAGCGCCAATTGAGAAAGCAATCGTATCTCCTTCTGGATTAACCATCCTTACTCTCTCCAAGGCTATTTCAAAGGCTGTAATCGGCTCGTTAAGGCCACCAATGATATCGCCACTTACAATGAAATTGAGATCAAATATGGCCCCAAAGCCATCTGCTCCGGAGGCAGCCTTCCTAGTTATAGCAAGGTCATATCTAGGAATCTCCTGGGTAAGGAGATCATACTTTACATTTAACAGATTATCAGGAGAACCTAAAGGAGAGTCATCGGTTGGATTACTTGTAATGGAACCCACTTCCGCAATACCTGCAGGATGGCTGATGTCCAAAGCAATGCCATGCAGATTGGTGATAGGATTATCACTAGTACCCACAAATACTTGAGCTTGGAACACAATATCCTCGTTAGAAGTATTATCCCATTCTACAACTGGATTGGTGAAGGCGAGGAATACCGGGGGCGCGCCTGGGGTAGAAGGAGTAACCAATGAGAAATCAGGCCTGTAATTGTCGATTATTGCTTGAACATCTTCGTCGCCAATCGTACCATCTCCATCGCAATCTAGATGCTTGTAATTTATCGAGTTGATAGTGAAGTCATCCCAATCAGTAGAAGTGTTCGGAGCCCAGGCCGTGGGATCATCTTCTATCGGGAATTCTTCCCGGGGAGGTCCCATTTTCCCATACCCTAATCCGATATTCAGTAAATCAAATTGGTTAGCTTTCCAATCTCCGTTCGTATCTCCGGGCCAAACACATTCGTTTTGAACGCAAAACGCATCCGTAGACTCTCGGTCGATCATTAAGCAAAAAGTGTCTCGGCATGCATCTGCCGTCTCGATAGTTAGACAGGCTTCGAAAGGTAGTGTAGTGGGTTCATATAGCAATACTCCATTATTATTGTTGTAAAGGGATGAACCTTCCAAGGTCCAAAAATGGCTATTGTGTGGAGTAGATGTATTGAAAAAGATCAGTGTGGTATCACTCAGAAAGGCAAAACTAAAGTCAGCTTTACAAGTACCCCCTGGCGGTGTTGCCGAGACCGCATGAATAGACCAAAAGAGGCTAATCAAGAGGAGGAGCGAAGATCGGATTAAATTTGTCATAGCTAATAGTCCATTATACACAAGACAAAATTTTGAAAATAACACCTAAAAACAAAGAACATAAAGCTGAAAATGTCGTTTTTGTTTATAGTGTCATTTGGTGTTTTTATAGTTGGAAGAAAGCGTTTTGTCGGGATACCAATGTTTAATTTGTCAAAAATATAGCTCAAGGTGAAATCAAGATATGTCTGGGAAAAAGATCATTAATTTACTTCAGAGCTTTTCTCGAAATGAGCAAGATTCATTCGAGAAATGGCTTCAATCTACTTATTTCAACGAAAACCCTCAGCTTCTATTACTGTATCAAGCGTTGCGTCCTGTCATCGAAGGGACACAAAAGCTGAATAAGGAGCAAGTTTGGGCTAAAGTGTTTTCCACTTCTTCTTTCGAAGATATTGCTCTTCGCCGAGCTTATTCTACACTTTTGCAGCAGGCTTATGCTTTTCTGGCCATCCGCCAGTACGAACAACAATCTGTTCGGCAGAAGATCGAATTGTTACCTTTATTGACTGCTCCAAACTTGAGAACCCATTACAGTGGTATCCTTCGGACGCTTGAACATCAGCTTGAGCAAAGTAATGATACGCAATCGGATCTGCATTATGATCGCTACCAACTGGCACGTACTACCTACAAAAACAAAGAACTAAGTGGAAACCTAAAGGAAAGCTGCCGTCATTTAGAATCCACTGATCTCCACTTCGATCGCTACTACTTCGTACAAAAACTTAAACATTACTGCGATGCCTTAGGTTATCGTAGTTTTATTTCAGAGGAGGTAGATATCAAACTCCTACCTGGGACCATGTCCTATTTGGTTGAGCAGAATTTTTTTGACGATATTCTGGTGAGAGCTTATTACCTCGTAGCAGAGATGCTAAACCATCCAGAACGCGAAGTAGCTTTCTTGGAACTTAAACGTTTATTGTTCGAGAAGTGTTCACAATTCCCTAAGGCGGAGCTCAAGCCACTTTTTATCCACTTGAACAATTACTGTATCCACAAAAAGATCAACGTCGGTGAGACGGGCTTCTTCAATGAGCTTTTTGAAATCTATCAATTTGCTCTAGATAAGGGGATCTTCCACAATAAAAATGGTCGATTACCTCAGCAAGATTACAAGAATATCATTACCGTAGGCTTGCACGTCAAAGCCTTCGACTGGGTTGAGCATTTCATTAAGAAACAAACCCAAGATTTGCCTCAAAGTCAGCGCGAAAATGCACTGACCTACAATCTCGCCAAAGTCTACTTTTCTCGTGAGGAATATGAAAAAGTAATCTCGCAGCTTCAGGAGGTAGAATATGATGATATTGTTTACGCCTTAGGCAGCAAATTGCTCTTGCTAAAGACCTACTATGAGTTGGATGAGTATCTTGCCTTGGATTCCCTAATCGATAGTTTTAGGATATACCTTAGACGGAATAAAACAATCTCGACGCAAGTGAAGAGGCAATACTTGAATATTCTTCGTTTTGTTAAGAAAATGTCTACCGTTGATCCCTATGATGATGCCGCCTTAAAGAAGCTGTATGATCAGGCCCAAGAATGTAAGGCACTTGCGGATAAGAGCTGGATTTTGAAGAAAATAAAGTCTATTGGAAAATGGTCTGCGGCAGATGCTAGTTGATTCGGATCAATTTTTGCGTTTGCATGGCTTCTTCCGTTTTAAGCGTCAGAAAATAAATGCCGCTTGGAAGGTTCACTATTGAGATTTCTCTTTGATGTTGCGCTGGAGCAAGATCGGACCAACTGCCACTTTTGAGTGCTGCTCCGCTTGCATCACTTAGGTTGAATTGAACAGTTCGGCGATTAGCTAATTCGAAGGATAGTTTCAACAAATCCGAGCGAACCGGGTTGGGGTAGATCTCAAAAGCAAATTCTTGTGAGGGTATGGCATTAATAGAGGTAGTGAGCGATTCCACTTCGAAGGATACTTCTCGGGTCACGCCAAATCTGTTTCCACTAAACAAGACCTCTCCAAACTCCTCCCGGAGCCGATAGAACCCTTCTCCAAATCCGCAGCAAAATCCATCTCCATAATCGTCGATGAGTCTAAAAGTATAGCAATCCGGACCTGGGAGTTCAATGATCGACTCGACAGTCTCATTGTTATTGTAGACGCCAGGATTTGTACTAGCCCCTACTTGCTTTCCACCGCCGCTGAGCCCAACGAGTAGATTTCCTCCTTGGGCCACGATATCTCCCGCTGAATTGAGAATGTCCCAATAAGTTTCATAACCGAAATTATCCGTCGCAATTTCAAGTCTAACTTGCTGCATTTCTGTCGTAGGCGCAGTGTTGAAGTTATGGACTAGAAGATTATTGTTGAGGTTTTCATCTGTAGCACTTCCACTGGACTCTAGTTGTATACGAATTTGGTTGGGCCAGTTGTAATCTGTAGCAAAGGGGATTGGAGGAAGCTCTATTCTGGCTTTTTCAAAGGTCTTGAGCTCACCAGGCCAGTCAAGATAATCAGGAGCATCTTCATTTATGGAATAGCTGATTCTTATGTTGTCCGCCACTTCCTTACCGTCATTGCGAATCAGAATGGTCGGTATTACGGATTCTTCACAATCGAGTTCTGAAGAAATATAAGTGCTTAAAAGGTTGAGATCGTATACTTGTTGAGCATGGTAAATCGGGGTGTGAGAAACGGCATTCAGGATATTCTCCCGATCCTCAGTAATGTAAGCAACTAACTGGATTTCTGAGGCTTCCAAATGGGTGCCAAAGAGGCTTTCGGGTAGGGTATAATTGATCGTTTGACTAAAGAACTCCCCAGCCGCCTTGGCTCCTAGGGAAATACCAGTATCACCTGTAATCACGTCCCGCAACACATTGGAGTGAAAGTAATTGAAACCGCTGCTAGAACCTGCTTGTAGTGTTCTAATGCTGTCCTGAAGAATGGCAATGTGCAAAGCTTGACTCGGAGTACTGATGGGGGAGGTATAAAATACTTCAACGAGTATTTCCATTTCTCGGGTCTCGATATCATACTGGGCTTGTAAGCCTATGTTTACTGGAGCATCTTCTTCTATCAAGTCCTCCACTGCTTCCGACCATCGGTTCCGGTTAATGGCGAAGCTCCCGCTAGCACCTTGCTCCAAACCCGTAAAATTTCTTCGGTTGACCATTCCTGCTGGATAACCTACCAACCCACTAATATCATGAATGTCCTGCCCAAAGTGGGAGCGGAGGTCCAAGGCTAAGGGATCTATTGGATAGGAATAATCACCAGCATAGATATTGATGGGAATTACGGCTTCTCCGTAGGTGGTTTTCAGTTCAGCAGCAAACTGGTCAGCTTCCGGGCAATACACACAGTAGATACCTCTGAAGTATTCCAGGACAGCCCGTTTTTTTTGTACTTCAGTGACTACGATGGTTTGAGTTCTTGCACTCTCCCATCCACCTGCTAGCAGCATTATCAACACATAAAAAGCACCTAGTGCTCGTCTACCTCTCATGTTATTTCTAACCCGATTTACTGCAAAATACTACATTGGGGGTACACTCGCCCTACTTGACCCTGAGAAATACGTCGGGTATTGTCCTAATCAGGACATCGACTGTGTTTTCTCCATACTTCACTCGACTTATTCTGAAAGTTGTGCCTTTTTAATGAAGTATTGTTCTTTACCATTTTCATTTTTAATTAATTTGGAAGGTCTAATTAGAGTTACGCAAGTTTCTCTCACCTAATAACTCCATATTATGCGAATCGCTATTATAGGAAATGGGATTAGTGGTGTGACTGCCGCCCGTTTTCTAAGAAAACTCAGCGACCATGAGATAACCATCATCTCTGCTGAGACTGACTATTTTTTTTCTAGGACGGCCCTTATGTACATCTACATGGGGCATATGCGTTTCAAGGATACCCAGCCTTACGAGCCCTTCTTCTGGGAAAAAAATCGAATCAACTTAGTTAGAGATTTTGTGAATTCAGTCGACACTGACAATAAACAGTTGGTGATGGCTAAAGGGGCAAATATCTCCTATGATAAGCTTATCCTAGCCGTTGGTTCCACACCCAACAAATTTGGCTGGCCAGGTCAAGATCTGAAAGGGGTCGGAGGACTATATAGTTTTCAGGATCTGGAAAATATGGAGGCTTATAGTGATGGCCTTAAAAGAGCAGTGATCGTTGGTGGTGGCCTGATTGGTATCGAAATGGCAGAGATGTTTCACTCGAGGCATATACCAGTTACCTTTTTGGTTCGCGAAAAGAGCTACTGGGATGCAGTGCTGCCCGCGGAAGAATCTACAATGATCAACCGCCATATCCTGGAAAATCATATTGATCTACGATTGCAAACCGAGCTCAAGGAAATAGTGGACGATGGAAATGGTCAGGCCTGTGCAGTGATCACGAATACAGGGGAGCGTATTGAGTGTGGTTATGTTGGATTAACGGCAGGTGTACGTCCCAATGTTAATTTCTTGAAGGAAAGTGGGATTGAAATCCAGCGAGGAATTGTGGTGAATGAGTTTTTAGAAACCAACATCCCTGATGTTTACGCCATTGGTGATTGTGCGCAGCAGAAGGAACCTATGCCAGGTAGAAGGCCAGTAGAGGCCGTTTGGTATACGGGCAGAATGATGGGAGAAACGGTTGCCCACAATATTTGCGGGAACCAAGTGGCCTACGATCCGGGGATATGGTTTAACTCTGCCAAGTTCATTGACATTGAGTATCAGGTATACGGTACAGTTCTGGCTAATCCGCCAGAAAACCATGCAGCCATCTACTGGGAGCATCCAGAAGGAAGGAAGAGTGTACGCTTGATTTATGATAAGGAGACGGAAGCTATTCTAGGCTTCAATTTAATGGGTGTTCGATATCGCCATGAGGTTTGTGAGGCTTGGATAAAAGCCAAAACTCCAGTTGATGTGGTCTTGGAAAACCTCGGACTCGCCAATTTTGATCCGGAGTTCTATGATGAATATGAATCGGATATAATCCAACAGTACAATCAAAAAACGGGAAAACAGATTAAAGTTAAACAGAAAAGAGGCCTGAGTGCTGCTATCAAGTTTTTGCGAAAAGCGGTACATGCCTAGCTAAGCTAACCATATTATAATGCTAAATGGACTAGAGCAACCCACTTCTTCTTTAGCGCAAAATCAGGGTTGTATCAGTCCCCAAAATACCTAACATTCAACGCTATGTCGTCTAAAAAATCAACAGATAAAACCTTAGTACAAAAAATAGGTATTGGACTTTTCTCCTTGGCCTTATTGGTCTTTCTGGCTTCTTTAAGTCTGAGCCATTACAAGATCGATATAACAACCTTGAAAGATAATTTGGGAAATGACTATCATTGGTCATTTGTTCAGCCTGAGATCGCCGAGTTGGAAGGGGAAGAATTTGGAAATAGTTTTGCTTTCCTGGGAGCGTATGAAGGCGCAATGCGGCGCGCTCAAGCAGCTATCATCAAAGATGTAGAAGAAAATAAGGGCTTAACAACCAGTGATGGAGAGTACTGGAATACCATTTTACAAGATTACAAGATCAAAGACCTCCGGTTTCCGCTAGCTAAAGCCTCCAGCCAGGGCTTTCTTCCCAGCAATGTGGGCCTGGTATTCCTATTGAGTATTGTCCTGGGAATCATTGGAGCTTTGCTTTATATCTTACCAAAAACTCGGTTTTTCCCCGGAATCAAGAATAATCATGTATACCATAGCGCTATGCACAACCGTGGGTGGTTGGGTATTGCTGCCGGCGTGTTTCTAGTAGGCTTCTACATACTCCTTTACTTCTATCCGGAGCATATGGTAAACTGGGTATTATTAGTAGATCCGGTAAGTGAGGCTTTGAGTGGAAACCCTGCAAGTCAATGGTTTTTATATGGCTTTCTGTATACGATAGTCATCTTGGTGATGGGAATTCGAATGATTATCAAGTATCGTCACAATCGGTATCAGATCATTCGTACTTTCTCAGTAATGTTTTTTCAGACCTCTTTTGCCTTTCTCATTCCCGAGATTTTAGTGGCCTTAAATAAGCCCTATTTCGACTTTAAGAATATTTGGCCATTGGACTATGACTTCTTCTTTGAATGGAATATTCAAAATTTGATGAATAGTGGCACTCTGGGCATTTTTATGTTGTTCTGGGGAATTGCCCTTTTCCTAGTAGGAGTTCCTCTGATCACTTACTTTTATGGCAAACGATGGTATTGCTCATGGGTATGTGGTTGTGGAGGGTTAGCAGAGACGCTTGGAGATCCCTATCGACAGCTTTCAGATAAGAGTCTCAACGCTTGGAAAATAGAACGTTGGCTGATACATGCCGTTTTGTTGTTTGCCATCTTCATGACTTTGGCGGTCCTTTATACTTTCTTGCCTCCAAGTGGAAACTGGCTCAATCGTACCACTTTGCTGGTGGGAGCCTCTGCAGGTATAGCTGGCATTGGCTATTGGTTTTACCAACGAAATCAAAAGGCACAAGTGGTGCCTACCCAAGCACTGTATGCGATATTGGGAGGTGCTGTTTTGGTGGTTGCCATTATTTGGATTAACCATGCCTCTGGAAGTGGTAACCTGTTTTTCGCCGACAGCTTTAAGGTTCGGAAATGGTACGGCTTCGGCATCAGTTCTATGTTTGCGGGAGTGGTAGGAACAGGATTCTATCCCTTCATGGGAAATCGAGTATGGTGCCGATTTGGTTGTCCACTGGCTGCATATTTAGGGATAGTACAAAAGTTCAAATCTCGATTCCGGATTACGACTAATGGCGGGCAATGCATCTCTTGCGGGAATTGTTCTACTTACTGTGAAATGGGGATTGACGTTCGGTCTTATGCTCAGAAAGGACAGGATATCGTAAGGTCTTCTTGTGTAGGCTGCGGCATTTGCTCAGCGGTTTGTCCTCGTGGGGTATTGCGTTTAGAGAACAGTACTGTAGATATCGATACTAGAACTCAAGCATTACGTACTTTACATATTGCACCAGAAGGGATCAGCTTAGTGCAGTAAGCTGTTTTTCTGACGAAGCATAAGCAAATTAAGTGCCTCAGTCTGACCGGGACATCCTAAGTCCTTCAGACTGAGGCACTCTTTTTTATGGAGACCCAAAAATGTCTAGGCTTTTGCGTACTTTTGCGGCAAATTTAACTGCTTCTCTAATCAGAAAATTGATAGAGAACAATTGACCAGAATTACATCGCCTTTGAAAGCAAAAAAATCTTACGGCCAGCACTTTTTGAATAATGACGGCATTGCCCAACGCATTGCTGATGCCCTGCAACCAGATGGCCAATACGAAAAAGTGTTGGAAGTAGGACCAGGGCGTGGGATGTTGACGCAATTCCTCCTGGAAAAAGACTATGAATTGTTCGTAGTAGAGGCTGACCGAGATATGGTAAATCATCTCCAGAAGCATTACCCAGAACTAAAAGAACATCTCATTAGTGCTGACTTTTTGAAGGTCCCGTTAGATCAGGTATTCGACCAAGCTTTCGGCCTGATTGGAAACTTTCCATACAACATCTCTTCTCAGATACTTTTTCAAATGTTGAAGTATAAGGAACTTATCCCGGAAATGGTGGGTATGTTCCAAAAGGAAGTTGCTGAACGGGTCGTGGCAGCTCCCGGATCAAAAACTTACGGTGTAATTAGTGTACTCATTCAGGCTTTTTATGAAGGGGAGTATCTATTTACAGTGGAAAGTGGCAGTTTCACGCCGCCCCCCAAGGTACGATCCGGTGTGATCCGACTGACACGTAAAGAAAACCTAGTACTAGGGTGCGACGAGAAGCTTTTCCGGAGAGTGGTAAAGCAGGCCTTCAGCCAGCGCCGGA
>CAJXPD010000091.1 GCA_913057785.1 uncultured Lewinella sp.
AATTGGGTAATAGTCCAGGGCTGTGGCGGCTGTTCCGGCATCTTGGTTTCACCAGTAGTTCCGGCAACAAAAGGACCATTAATTTTGATCCATTCTACTGCTTTTCCTTCCAAGCGTTCCCAATTGGAAACATCGGTCCAAAATGACCAAACAAATGACTTAGCCGCCTCGCATTCGACAGAGTGCTGGAATTCCCAGGCCGCATTTTCCATAGGTGATAGGTTTGTTTTTTCGAGTTTTGGAAGATACGGGAAATTTGGGGATTGGCCCAGCCAGCTCTTGTTGCTGGGAATCTATTATTCTGCTAGACTAGCACGCAACAAGGGCTAGGGGATGGAACTCTATGGTTCATTGTACTCAACCAAGGCGTATTTCCGGTTAGGGCAATCTAGAATTAGGACCTTACCGAGAAATAGTTGATTACCAATCATACCGCCCATACCCGTTATTCGAACGCCCATTCTTTGTAGGAAGGAAGTTCCTTCGATATAGGTGACTTGGCTCAGAGGGATGGACATAGACTCGAAGTCAATCTCTTGATCGGAAGCAATATTGAAGGCAGTCAGCTGCTTTTTCCATGAACGAACCTTGAAGGCCTCTTCAGGCTCCGCACCCGACTTGGAAAGCTTTTTCCAATTTCTTTTGTCGGTAATGAAATCAAATCCACTAGTCCCAGAATCGTGCAGCAATTTGCGCTTTTTGCCTGCCACCTCAGCCGGTATCAATACTTTGCGGAGATTAAATTTTAGCTCATGAAATTCAAGGTCTTGACCAAATTCGGGGAGTTGTGATCCGAAAAAACAACGATGTTTTTCAAAATCCATTACCGTAAGTTTCTTATCAAGGATATCTGCTCCTAAGGTCCCTATCTTGACTTTCTTCCCGCTCTCCCAGTCTATAGACTTTTCTCCTCGCTCGTACAGTTTGAATCGCGGAGAATGCACTTCCATTTCGCCCAGTAGGAAAGTCTGCTCCGTAGTGATGGAGGTAGTATCCAGGAAACCCACTTGATCAGGATATCTTTCCCGAATGGCTAACATGCTTTTCTTGTAGAGTAAAGTGCTTGGTGCTCCCGTATCAAATTGTAGGTAAAAAGTATCGGGAACACCCGGAAATTGAATGGGCAGGTACATCGCCGCGATGTCACTATTTTTTGACTTTGCCCATTCAATAGGGACAGCCCCACTAGCTTCGGTAAGCTCTAAGTAATTCGGATCGGGTTTGAAGGCTTTCTTGAAGTAGAAATAGGCTCCGACAGCACCTACCACAATCAGCCCTACGAGACTAAGGGCTACGATCTTTAATACTCTCATCTTCGTCAATTTATTTGCGACAAAGATGTGTCAGAAAGAGGCGCCAGAACACGACAGTTAGCCGCCAATAAGGTGACAATGGCTATAGAAACTGAATTTTCAGGGGTAAAATATCGTAGTTCTCCCGCGCTAGTGCATTGGCGGTTCTAAAGATAACAATCAGGTTGATCCCTACTGCCATTAGGCCCAGGACAAGCATCAGGGAGAAGGGAGCGGCAATATGATCCTGCAAAAAGGGGCTAAAAATCAATATCAGGACGGTACAAATTGTCCAAAGGATTTGAAAATTCAGAATCTTCCTGCCTACTTCATCAACCAAGGGATATTCCCGGTATTTCTGCCATAGAATAAATGGAACAACCAGGTTTCCGAATGGAATCCCCATGAAGCATAGGGTAGCGAGATTGATCATCTTTAACTTTAGGTTCTCTTCTTTTGCCTCTTTCCGGTCTGCCACCTTTTGCTGTTGCAGTTCGTTTGAATCTACACCTAAAGTCTGTGCGAGTACCTTCAAGGTATGCCCTTTGGGTACACTTTGTCCCGATTCCAGACGCTGTATAGTCCGAATAGATAAGTTTGAATGTTCCGCTAAGTCAGCCTGCGTGTACCCCAATTCCTCTCTAAGCGTACGAACCTTGCTTTTAACCATCATCTAAATTGAGCATTTTGATTCCAAATAGGATCAATGTATTGGAAGATGATCGAAATTTAGGGAAAGAAGGGGATTAATGCAATGTTGCCAAACCAGGCATTTCCACTTAACTATTCTTTTATTCTTTTAGCTAAACTTTCCTCTCCACCAGCAAAGAGCGTTAGACTTTCTACTTCTCCTTTAGCATTTCTATTAAAAGTGAGCTGTATTGATACCTCTGTGCCGTAGAACACATTTGCCGATTTGGGTTCAAAATCATACTCTTCTCGACCCGAAGCTTGTGCTTTCAGCTGCTTCCCCTCCTTCCTTACCGTGATAACAAAGTCTGGAGAAATTTCATATCGCCCCACGTAAGCTTCCATTGTTTGCTGATCTACTATGATCTCTTCGAACACCTTTTCCGTGTCTACGTAAATCTCTCCATCTTTCATCACGAAAACGATATCAAAAATGGCAGTCGAAAAATCCTTTTCGATATCCCCCTTGACCGCAATGATGTCAGCTAAGGCTCCCTCCTTGATTACCCCTAACTCTCCTTCCTTATCCAAAAACTGTGCAGACAGATGGGTTGATGAACGTAAGATGTCAAAGGGCATCATACCTTCTTCCTCGTAAGCAATTAGAATGTTCTTAGCGGCGGCTCCTTGTGGCATTTCAAAATCCAGGTAATTATCCGATCCGGTTACTATCGTCACACCAGCTTCGATGGCCCGCTGCAACCGGTCTTGATAACGGTCCTTTGCCCGTTTCAGATTGAGCTCCCGATTCCATTTGAAATCAATGATATCATACAATTTATGGAAAAGCGGTATAGAAATATCAGTAGGTACCAATACCACTCCTTTTTCTGCCATTAAGGCCAAGGTCGTATCCGAGATCTCATAGCCATGCTCGATCCCATCTACCCCTGCCGTTACGGCTTCCCACACCGCCAAATTAGAGGTCGCATGGGCGGTTACCTTCTTATCGTAGCGGTGAGCCATTTTGACGATGGCTTTCATTTCTTCCATGGTCAGGCTGGTATTATTGGGCGTATTATTAGCACAAATTTTGATCAAATCTACTCCGGCGTTGACGTGTACTCGGACGGCATTGATGGCATCATCTACATTCCTCACAATCGTGTACTCCTCCTCTATCACCCCGCGATGGCTATGTACTAGTCCAGGAACTTGCCCCCCTTCTGAACTAATGATCGGTCCTGACACAAACATCCTAGGCCCTACCACACTACCTTCTGCGATTGCTTTCTTCAAGGCTACGTCCAAAAATGCCCCGGAATCGCCCAAGTCTTTCACGGAAGTGAAACCATTTTCCAGCCAACTTTTTGCCCGATTGGCTCCTCGCAAAACGCGCAATGCATCCCCTTCAAACAATAGCTTCTCCGCCATCGGTGTATCATCGTTTAAATCATCGAGAGTCATCAAATGCGTATGGGCATCGATCAAACCTGGCATCACCGTATAGGCTGATAGGTCAATGGTTTTAGCATCTGCGGGGATCTCTATATCTGGCCCGACTTCCCTAATTCTATTTCGCTCTACTTTGATGATATAATCAGCATGGAGTTTTCCAAGTTCTGCATCAAAGAGTTGGCCTGCTTTGATATAGGTTGCGTTGCTGGGTTGGGCCGGAAGAGTCGGAATAGCGTAAACGTAGCAGAAAAGGACAAGCAGATACTTCGGAAAGCTTTGCATGACATAGGTGGTTTTGATCGAAAAACAAGATAAGCTTTTCGATCCAAGCCCTATGTTGGCTTTTGTAAAAGTATGTTAGGGAATTGTAAAGGAGTCCCACATGATAACCATGTACGGGTAAAGTCAGCAGAAAATCAAAGTCCACCCCCTTGGTCCTTAGTTCAAAGATGCAGATTCGATGTACTCTCTTGGGCTAAGCCCAGTTTTCTTCTTGAAGAGACGGGAGAAGTATTGCGGGTATTCGAAACCCAGTTGATAAGCTGTTTCAGAGATGGAAGCATTTTGAGCAAGCAGTAAATGTTTTGCCTCTTCTATCAGATACAAGTTAATCTGATCTATTGCCGTCTTACCCGTTTCGGCTTTAATTGTATCACTCATATAGCGATGGCTAATACCCAATTGCTTGGCCATCCATTCTACCGATGGGATTCCTTTTTCCATTTGCTGCCCATGTTCAAAGTAAGCATCTAAGGTTGCTTTAAACCGGGTAATCAAATCTTTATTGATAGCCTTGCGGTGAAGAAACTGCCGCTTGTAGAAGCGGTTAGCATACTTTAAGAGTGTCTCCAAATGAGATACAATTATTTCTTTACTGAACTCGTCCTGGTTATTCTGATATTCCGCTTCTATATTTCTGAAAATGGTTTTAATGGTTTGCTCCTCCTTGGGAGAAAGATGCAAGGCTTCGTTTACATTATAATTGAAGAAATTGTAATTTTTGATTCGCTTCCGAATATCAAGTCCATGAATAAAATCTTCATGAAAAGCAATGAACCAGGAATCCGAGCTAATTACCACATCCTTCGCTACAATGGTTTGATTTGGAGCAGTAAACAACAAGGTACCTGTGCTACAGTCATATTTTGTTCGGCCATACATCAACTCACCTGAAACAATGTTTTTAAGGCTGATGACGTAAAACTGATTGGTATAGCTGATTTCTTTGTTGGAAGAAACGCAGTTTTCAATCTCGTCTTCATCAAGCCTTTTTCGCCCAACCGCAAAGAGCGGATTCTCAGGTTCGGGTAATTGCTGTGCCCTGGTGAATTCTGTTATATTCTTATAGTTTACTTTGATCATTACTGCAAATTTGAAATGAGCAACTACCCCCCTCACTGTAAATCTTGTTTTTCTATTAGCACCAATTCTTCTTTATAGACTTCCATCCTGGCATTAGCGTTAGTATCTATCGATAAAATAACCACCATCATCGCAATGGTTGTCATGCTGATCGCCCTCCACATCGGCTTATCAATAAAAATAAACAACAAGGTAGCTACGACAATGATCAATGGAATAACTCTGAAAACAGCAGTCTGATACTCCGCCATTGTTTTATCAGCTCGGACAATTTCCGTTTGTAAAAAAGCTGAGGCATCAGTCTCGTAAGCCGTTGGGAAACTGGCGATCCTTGATTTATTGGAATAAACCAATCCAGCTCCTATAATCAACAGTAAAATACCAGCTACCAAGGTCGGGTAGATAAATGCCTTAGCAAGCTCGGTTTTCCCCATTTGCCAAAACCCTATAGTAGCCAATAGAAATATGGCCCCAAAAAGGATAAAAAACATCGATGAAAAAACTTCGGCTTTTGCCCATTCAATGGCTGTCTTTAGTATATCCACGTCTTGCTATTTTATTGGTTTTTACTGCCAGTATTTCAGCTTGTTAATTTTCTCTTTTAAACTGGGGGACTCAAAAATTCCATGTACAGTTGGTTTCCTTTTCTGATACCTGCCATAACTCAGTTAAAACTGTTTTATCCAAAACAAACGGCTCCAATTTACATTCTCCAACCGGACCGGACCAATTCATGGTTCCTGTCGGACCATAATAAGCCTGTTGCTTTAAATTATCTTCCGTAGCACACATAACTTCTGGGTAAGACCCTTTCTCTGCTGATTGAACGATTGGTAATAGCGATAAGATCGAAAACAATATTCTATCTCGCCTACTGGCTTTTTCATTGATCAAAGAGGTTCGGGATGCCCCGGGATGGCAAACGTAAACTTCAACCTCCTTGTTGGTGCCTTTAATTCGATTTTGTAACTCGTAGGCAAACATCATCTGCGCCAATTTACTCTGGCAATAGGCATTCATCGGGTTGTAATTCTTATCAAAGTTCAAGTCTTCGAATTGAATGGTTTTCAACCCCATCTTGTATCCTTCGCTTGCCACAACTACAATTCTACCTTTGGATTGTTCCACTTTGTCAAACAGAAGATTGACCAGTAAAAAATGTCCGTAGTGATTAATACCCAGCTGGCTTTCATGCCCCTCAGGGGTAAGCTCCTGCTTTGCTATTTGTGCCACAGCAGCATTACAAATCAATGCATCAATTTTGGATACAGTCCTATTCACTTCCGCTGCAGCATCGCGTACAGAGGAAAACTCTGCCAAATCCATCTTAATAAAAGAAACTTTAGCATTTGCCCCCAACTCCGCTTTGAGGTCATCCATCGCTTTATTGGATTTCTTTTCGTTTCGATTAAGCATGACCACTTCTGCACCTTTACCTAAAAGTATCTTAGCCGCTTCAAAACCCGCACCGGCATTTGCTCCGGTTATGAGGTAAGTCTTACCTACCAGCGAGTATAGTTGTTCTGGCGTCCAGCCCTTTGTTCCAAATCTTTTATCAGCCATATTTTCTGCCTTTTCGTTTTTAATCATTGATCTTGGTACAAAGTTCGCTAAGAAGTATGAGCCAACACTTAATCATTTTCGCATAAGATGTATACATTTTAGTTAGTTCCGGCCTACTGTAGGTGGAGAAAATCATCATACTGCAGATACTCAACCCCTTCCTTTTCGATGAAAATGTTATTCGCAATGGCTCTGCCTAACATTTCCACCTTAATTCCCCTATACTTTCTAAGTCCATTTTGCAGGATAAAATCTAGTTTAGGCCAAAGTTTTAGCATTAAGCCTTGCGTAAAGCCATACCGGTTTTGAGGGGTCAAAATCATCGAAGGTTGAAAAATGCTCAAGCGCTCGAATTGCAGCTTAACCAATTCATCGTTGAGCTCTCCTTTTGTACGCAAATAGTAATTACGTGACCTGCTGCTTACGCCAACGGAGGATAACAGATGAAACTGCTTTACGCCATTTGTTTTACATGCTTTGGCAAAATTTAGTACGGCGACCTTATCAATAGCAATAAAATCCGCTTTAGATACTTTGGAGGGTTCGCCAACACCTAAGGTGCAAATAGCCGTTTGGTAGTCTGTAATATGATCAGAATATGTTGACGGGTCATGAATATCAATGAGCGCTTGTTCCAGGTGAGTTGGTGGTTCCTTTAATTCGACTGCTCTTCTTCCCAAGGTGAGTATCTTGGAGACGCCCTCGTCGCTCAATAAGCGATTTAGTGCAGCCGAACCGACGGCCCCTGTTGCGCCCATAAATACTACTGTTTGTTTATCCTGCATATGCATAAGAATTGATGGCTGATTATCTTAAGGCTCGCGATCCTTCCTAGGTTTATTCAAGGCAAATCTTCTGGGCACGATTCAACAAAAAATTCTACAATTTCCGACCGTTATAATCGTGGTAGAGATGACCTAGTTCGTCAGAAAGCTTGCCTGGTCCTACCTTATTCAATGTAAGAAAGAATCCTGAAAACTAATGGTAAGGATACACAAGAGCTAACAGTTGTTAAGAAAGCGCCCATAAATTCTTGGTGTTTGCCTGAAGTACTTCCATCAAGTTTATCAGTCCCTTTTCAGCTTCAACTTTTTATCCAAAATAGAAAACAAGGCTTCTCCTGCTAGCTCATCCAAGATATGCCCTCCTCCGGGAACGATCACCAATTCACTTTGACACCCTTGTTGGTCTAACACTACTTTCGCTCTTTCGGCTCTTTGTTTCCAATGGGTATCTCGCTCTCCGACGATCATCAAAATTTGTTGATCTGCATGTTCCTTAATACTTCTGATATCCGGGTTTCCAGGCATTCCAATAACCCCATCAATCCGATCATTGTATATAGAAGCTATGTGGAAGGCGTCAACACTGTTGGCAGAGAATCCAAGGATAAAGGTTTCTGTAGTACGGTAGTATGAATCCAAATGATCCAACAATGCGGAAACCGCTATACGATCCTCTCTATGAATGGAACTCTCTACCAAAATCCACTGAGCTTGTTTAGGGTTTACTCCAAAATACCGACAACCCATTTCCAGGTTTCCGTTATCCAGTCCCGGACCAATCAAGACCGGATAGCTTTTACTCGCCGTGTAAGCTTCCGGTAAGTTTATCCGTACAGGTATCTTTTTTCCCTTACAATCAAGTTCAATGACTTCACTTTGACTATGAGCAAGCAAGGCAACGAAAGAGAACAATAGGCTAATTTTTAGATGTAAATTCATGGGTGTGTTTTTAGTTTTGGGTTAGTTTAACGATTTCTCCAGTCTCTATTTTGAGCAAGTGAATTTCCGCGCCATCTGCAAAATCTGTGTTGTAGGCTACATACTCTTGCCTACTGTCGATGGTGGCAAACATGATCTTTATATAGGGAACGGTTCCTAATTCTCTAAGGTCTTTTCCTAGCATATCTTCCAAAATGAAGGTGGTTGAATCCTCATTTTCTACCGCTTTGACCGCATAATTACCATCTATGAATTCGCCTTCTATTTCAGGCATGTCTTTGATTACTTCTTTTTGCCCTAGATCATATAGTTGCTTTGTAGCCCTGTAAGGATCTACGCTTTCAATTCGATTTATGAATAGATTCCCCTCTGCTGTCATTTGGGGCCTATTGGTCTTCCCGTTATCAGTCAGTCTTTCGACCTGGTTGCCCTTGGCATAATAGGCATCAGGGGTAAAACCGCCTTTGGGCCAATGGAAGAAAAAGTACCCTTCACCTGATACGTCCCAAGAAGAAAACATATGAAATCCGTCTTCAGTGACGGTAGCTAGTTCGGTAAGATGTTGCCCGTCCGCATCCACTGCCATGATTCGGGCACCTTCCCCAAGGAAGTTGGTATAGGCTATTCGCTTTCCGTCTCTTGACCACTTTGGTTCAGTATGAAATCCAGTAGAATCCAAAGCGGATATCTCCCGAACATTGTCACCATTTAGATCTGAAACAAAAATCCTGGCCATAGATTGGTCTTCCCCAACATAGGAGTAATAAGCTAGTTCCGAATGAACTGGGTTGAAATTGGGCCCTAAATCGGGGCTTCCTTTTAAGATGGTCTCGTCAACTTCTGTGGCTGGCGGGGAAGGCTGCTTCGCATCGTCTCTTTGTTCCTGCTTGCAGGCTCCTATCAAAAATGTGAGCAGTAAAATGCCCATTTGGAATGTAACTTTCATGTTTTTCATTTTTGCTGTGTGTCCAAGCTACTCCAAAAGGCATTCGTGTCTGAGTAAGTTGTGATGAACGGCATTTATTGTGATGAATAGCTAATCCAGCCATATTCTATTATAATTCCAACTGCAAAAAGTGCGCCCCTTTTAACAGCCGCTAGTGTCACTATCCTTATCCCAAAAATTGAGCTTGGTCACATTTCTTTATCGGGATCATCTCCTCCCTACTAATTTTATATCGAACAAAAAATTTAACTCAATGAACGCGACAAGTAAGAAACACCCCTTCACTGTACTATTGATCCTAAGTCTACTGTCTGGTGGCTGTATCAGTCAGTCCACCCTTGAGATTGAAGGTCATGAGCTCGTATTTTTTCAATCAAATAAAGAAGGTTCAAAGGGCAACATCTTCTTGATGAATACTGATGGATCCAGGCAGCAGCAAATTGGTAAATCTGGGGTGAGGCCTGACTACTACCCGAATTGGTCAAAGGATGGCAGGAAGATCACCTTTGAATCGTACCGCAGAGGAGGATGGCGCATTTGGATTACAGATCCCGATGGTTCCAATGCCAGAAGATTAGACAATATTGGAAGGGACTATGAGTTTGATCCCACCTTTGACGCAGCTGGAACTCAGGTAATCTATAGTAGAAACGGTGATTTGTATAAAGTGAATGTGGTATCTGGCAAAACAGAGCGTTTTACGAACACTCCTGCTCTATACGAATCCCAACCAGATGTTTCTCTTAATGATGATGTTATTTATGTAGCAGGTAATGAGGAGGGAGCACAAATTGTCCAAAAAAACTTGCACTCCGGCAAGGAAAAAAACTTAACGACCAAGCAGTATACAGAGCTAGCTCCAATCTGGTCGCCAGATGGCACAGCCATACTCTTCTATTCGGATCGGGAAGGTGGTTTTGAATTGTTCATCATGAATGCCGACGGAAGCAACATTAGGCGAGTTATTTCAAATGAAACACTCAAAAAGTATGGGATACAAAGGGGTACATTTTTGAAGCTGGATGAAGGGTGGAACCACTGTCTCCAATATCGCGCCACCTTTTCACCCGATGGACAATGGATCGCTTTTAGTGCTGACACGGATGATAGCCGAGAAATCTTTATCGTTTCTAAAGACGGAAAATCATTGCGACAGCTTACCAGAAATAAACTGCACGACGGATTTCCCGCCTTTAGACCGATAGCTAAAAAATAAAGTCTCCTTTCACTCTTCCTTCAAACTCTTCATCGGGTTGCTAATCGCCGCCCAAAAGGACTGCAGCCCGACTGTAGTCCAAGCTACCGACAGCGTAAGGAGTACTGTAATCAAAAACAGAGCAATACCCAAGGAGATTCGATAAGCAAACCCATCCAACCATTGCTGCATACCATAGTACGCGATCGGTATAGCGATGAGATTGGCCAATAAAACCAGCAAGAGGAAGTGCTTAGTAATTAAGAAGGTTACCCCAGATACCGAGGCCCCTAGTACCTTGCGAATCGCAATTTCTTTGGTGCGATCCTTAATCGTGATATTGGCAATGGCAAACATCCCCATCACGGCAATCAGGATGGCAAGGATAGTCAAAAACAGCAGCACATTGGATAAGCGATTCTCCTTGGCATATAACTCGGCAAAATTTTGATCTAGAAAGAAGTAATCCAAGGGCGCCTGATTCGAAAATTGCGACCATACTTGGTCGATCGACTGTAAGGTTTCGGCTAAATCGTTGGTTGACAATTTCAGGTTGAGGTAGTTCTGCGGGCTTTCTCTATAGAAGAAGGCGAAGGGCTTGATGCTCGACTTAAAATCAGTGAAATGGAAATCCTCTACCACGCCAAGAATTGTTCCCGTCCCATCCCGTGTTGAATCTTGTGGCTCGGTCATTTTCACCCGTTTACCGACATCTTCATACGTAAGCCCTAACTGCTGCAACCCGGTTTCATTGACAATGAAGTTGAGACCAGACTTATCCGTTTCCCGATCTGGGGAGAAATTTCGGCCCGCCTTGAGCGCTAGTCCCATCGTACCCAAAAACCCAGGATCAACAGTGACCCAATTCATCGTAAAAGCATCAGGATAGCCTAAGGAGGAAGTCCAATTGAGCCCACCAATTACCCCATTAGACAAACCAGCCTCCGAAACGCTCGCGATCTTCAGTAACTCTTCTTTTAGACTTTGCTGGTTAGGGATATTTTGTATGTTTTCGATTACCAATACCTGCTCCGGCGAAAATCCTTTGTCTACATTCTTAACGTACTGGAGCTGTTGGTAAACCCCAATCGAACAAAAGATCATAAAGGTAGATATCGCAAATTGAATGACCAGTAAACCTCGCCGTAAACCGTTTGTAGATTTCCCAGAACTATTGAATAAGCCTTTTACAGCTAGTGCTACTTTAAAGGAAGACAAGTGGATGGCGGGATAGAGTCCTGCCAATATTCCCACCACTACGACTACCAAACCAATCATCAGAAAGGCCACAAAATTTTCAGGGTCTAAAATAGAAATGTCACGCCCCAGTACGTCCCGTAGCTGCCTAAAGAGACCTTGGGATAAAAGACTAGCAAAGAGCAAGGCAAAAAAACTGATCAGTAGCGTTTCCACCATAAATTGTCCGATCAGAGATCCCTTATTGGCCCCAAAAACCTTCCGCACACCTACCTCTCGATATTTCTTACTCACCTCAGCGATTTTGAGATTCAAGTAGTTCAGACAGGACATAAATAATACAAAAAGGGCCAGCAATGCTAGAATGTAGACATTGGCTATGTCTCCATTGGGTTCGAGCTCCCACTTTAGATGGGATCGCAAATGAATGTCTGTTAAAGGTTGCGAATAGATGAGGTTGTAATAGTCTCTTTCTTCCAGTTGCGACTCAAAATAAGGCTGGAGCTTGGGTTCTAAACTCGTGATCTCGGCACCAGGAGCTAATTTGATGTAGGTGTAATAATTATACCAGCCCCAGTTTTGTTCCAGGTTTTCGAAAGGGATAGCCGCCAAAAAGTCAAAATGGAAATGGGAATGAAGCGGTACATCTTCCAACACAGCCCCAATCTGATACACGACAGTGGTATCGCTTAGATACTGCATCAGGTTTTCTCCGACTACATTCGTTTTCCCAAAATATTTTGTAGCCGCACTTCTGGTCAGAATAATTTGGTCCCGTTTCTCCAGCGCCTTGGCTGGATCACCATGCAAGGTAGGAAAGGTGAAGATATCGAAAAAGCCAGGGTCTGTGCGAATGAAGTCTTCCTCATGAAACTTCTTTTCGGGGCTGGCGCCCAACAGGAATTTATTGCCCCAGTTGGGGAATAACCGAACGGCAGATGCAACTTCCGGGAAATCTTTGACCAGGCTTGGAGCCAGGGCTGGAGGAGTTGTCGCATCGGGGATGCGCCTTTGTTCCGAGTCAACGAAGTCAATAGCTACGCGGTGGATCCGATCGACATCCGTATGGAAGCGATCGTAACTCAATTCTCCTTTCAAGTAGATGAAGATGAAAATGGAACAAGCAATACCCAGCCCAAGACTCAAGACATGCAAGAGCGTATTCCCTTTGTGCTTTAGGGCATGCCGCCAGGCGAATTTGAAATAGTTATGGTACATAGTCAGGGTGTTTGACTGCCGGCTTCTGCTTTTGATCGCGAAGGGACGTAAAAAGTGGAACACGTGGTACCAGTAAAACAACTTAGCTTGCCAGGGCTTCTTATCACCCAGTTCTAGGGCGTAGAATTCGTGCAGATCCCCTTTGATCTCTTCGAGGAGTTCATTACGGCAAAACCAAGCCAAAAAGCGATCGGCCCACTTGGGTGGACGGTGATTATTGGAAGGAGTTACCATAGGGAAGGTTTTTCCAGGCTAAGTCAGGAATTTGGTTCCATAAGGAATTTCTCAGTTCGTGATTCTTTTCTAAAGCATGCTTGCCAGCAGCAGTGATATGAAACAGTCGTTTGCGTCGACCACCTCGCTCATGGGTACCATCAGCCAGTTTGGAGAGGAGGTAGCCTTTTTTCTCTAATCGATTCAATCCGGAGTGAACGGCTCCAATGGCCGCCTTGCGACCGGTCTGTGTAATAATTTCCTGGCGGATGCTGAGTCCGTATGCATCTGGGTACAACACCCCTACGATCAAAAGGATCAACTCTTCGAACTCGCCTAGATTGGTACCCTTCATGTTGTAAACTTTATTTCTCTAACAATTCTCGTTCAATGAACTAGTATTTCAGCTAGTCAAAAAGATGGTGTGAGAAGATCAAATTTCATAAATGCAGAACAAATATAAACCATATTCTACAAATATGAAAATTGATCTTGAATCACCTCCTACCACTTTGTAGAAAACACAGCTCGAAATAGGGGCAAAACACCTCGTATAACATCTCAACAATAGATACCTTCCTGCTTTAAAATAGATCCATGAAGAAGAAATTAATTGTACTCCTAGTTTCCACTTTCAGCGCCTTATTCCTTTACTGCCAAGCACCACTAATGCTCAGCAGTCAACAAGCAAAGGAGGATTTCAATTGGCTACAGTCTGCACTAGAGTACGTACATCCGCGCCTATACAAATTTGAAGATAAAAAGGTATTTGACGCCCGCTTTGATAGCTTGAAGCAGCACTTAAATTCGGATATTTCTGGCCTCGATTTTCTGGCGGTAGTTAGCCAATTAAATGCAAGCGTAAACTGTGGCCATCTGTACACCATTCCACAGGCCGAACTCCAAACTGAAATACTGGAGAAAAAAGTCTTGCCCCTATACATCAAGGTAGTTAAGGACGAATTCTATGTATTCCATGATTGTAGTCCCCAAGCATCCATTCCGAATGGGGCAAAAATCCTCTCGATCAATGGTAAGAAAAGTTCGGAGATCTTGAGGCTCATCAAAGGAGGAATTGCTACGGATGGCTATATCGAAACGCGAAAGATTAGACTAATGGAGCGATACCTCTCTCCTTTATTTCAGGGCTTCGATCTCTACTATCACCTACATGTAGATCGTAGGACTGGGTTCCAGGTAGAGTTTCAGGAACAGAGAACAAAAGCTATCCAAAAAATCCAGCTCGAAGGTATCAACATGAAGGAAAGAAGAGATATTCTTCTTGAAAGATATGGTATAAATGAACGTTCCTGGTATAGCGTACCTTCTCCCCAATTCGAGCTTTCGAAAAAGGAAGACCTTGCCATCTTGAAACTCCCCCGCTCCTTCTACAATAAAAAGACTGATCCTAATTTTGACTCCCTTTTACACCAGGCTTTTGCTCAGTTGAAGGAGCATAAAATTCATAACCTTATTCTCGATCTAAGAAATAATGAAGGGGGTAGCGAACATCATCAAATGGAGTTGATGTCGTATCTATACGATCAACCTTTCAACCTCTATCAAAACATCTACCTCAGTCATCTAGATTTTCGTCCGCTTAGGTCCATTATTATCGAAAGGGACACCGTTGATCTGCTCTTTAATAATGATGATGAATACATGCGAAAATTGAGCCATAATCTCTGGATCAACAACTACAAGTATTCCAAAAATCTTCGGCTGAATCCTCCTAAAGAAAATGTCTTTACAGGCCAACTGTATGTGCTAATCAATGGAATAACCTTTTCCAGCGCTGCCGATCTAGCAGCTGATCTTCGGAAAACCACCAATGCCATATTTATTGGTGAGGAAAGTGGCGGGCTATTTGAAGGCCCTACTGGCGGCAATAGTATTGTGATTCAATTGCCCAATAGTAAGATCATGGTACGGATTTCACCAAATATTCAAATTGGCTCTCAATACCAGAAACATCCGATTGGCCGTGGCGTACTGCCCGATCATCCAATTGAATATTTTATTGATGACTTAGTGCGTAAAAGAGATCCGGAAATGGAAAAAGCATTTCGTTTAATTAAGAACAGAAAATAACCCCTACTCCGCCCAGGCCGGAAGCGCCGTTTCGATCCCCCACATCGGAATGACCAAGAAATAGAGCAGTAAAGTAAGTAGGACAACACAAATTAGATTCAGCCATAGACCGCATTTGGCCATCTCTCCAATACTTAAGCGCTCACTACCAAAGATGACCATATTGGGGCCAGTAGCGATGGGTAACATAAAGGCAAAAGAGCAAGCGAAAGTGGCAGGAATCATGAAAAGCAAAGGATTAATCTCATTAGCCACTGCTATTCCAGCTAGGAGCGGCAGAAACAGCGTAGCCGTCGCTGTATTACTATTGACCTCCGTAAAAAAGAGCATAGAAACGACGATACTAATTACAATCAAGGCCACCGGGAGACTACCAATAAAGGCTAGGTTCTCCCCTATGTAAGCGGCCAGTCCACTTTCCTTGAGGGCCGTAGCTAAGGCCAAGCCTCCGCCAATAAGGATCAAAGGTCCCCAAGGAATCGTCACCGCCTGTTTCCAATTCAACAAGGGTTCTCCTCCTTTTTTATCCTTAATCATGAACAACAATAAGGCTCCAAACATGCCAATCGTACTATCATTCACCGTATCCCCTACCCCCAATAGACTGGTCCAGCCAGGAACAGTAAAGTTGTCGATAGCTATGTCTTTGCGCCATAGCCAGCCGATAGCAGTAAACACGAAAATGGCCAGAACTTTTTTCTCCCCTAGGTTCATTCTCCCCAGTGCCTGCCACTCCTCCTCTATTTGCTCCTTCCCCCCTTCTAGTGGTCCTTTTAAGCGATAGTATCTTACCATATACCACCAAACAATAGGCAACATGATAACAATCACTGGCAAGCCAATCTGCATCCACTTCACGAAACTCACCTCCGGCGCCTCTGGGAATAATTGCTCCAGCGTAGCGGCAAACACCAAATTCGGTGGTGTACCAATGAGAGAGCCAGTACCCCCTACACTTGAAGCATAGGCAATACCCAACAACAATGCAAAACCGAAGCTTGAAGAGGCCCCCAATCGCTCCTCCTTCTCGATGATGGCCATCGCTATAGGCAACATTAGCAATACGATAATTACATTGGCCAACCACATGGATAAAAAAGCTGCAGCGATCATGAAGCCTAGTAAAATCTGCCGTTTACTGGTTCCTACTTTTCTAATGATACCCAAGGCAATCCTTCGATGCAACTGCTGCAATTCCATACTCTTGGCAATGAAGAAGCCAGCTAACAATAGGAGAATTAAACTGTGGCCATAACGAGCGGCCAAGGTGGCGGCCGGGATATTGGCCAATAGAGGGAACAAAGCCAACGGTACTAAGGCGGTAACATATACTGGGATGGCTTCCGTAAACCACCAGATCATCATCAGCACCGTGATAGCAGCTACCTGCCAAGCTTGGGGACTCATTTCTTCGGGTATCGGTAGGAGTTGGAGGAGTGAAAAAGCAATTAAGCCAGCCCACAACCCCCAATTTGTGGAAGATTTTTGCTGCATAACCGCAATTTTAACCTAATTTTTCCAATAAGTGAGCGATGTCAGACCAGCAAGAAGTTATTACATTTATGCATAATTAAGCTCAATCCCTTGTTCATGGTCACCTCAACCCAACAGTTCGACTTGCTCGTAGAATATTTTCGGACGGCCAATCAACGGCTCAGTTTCCGAATTAAACAACGAGACCTTTGGCTCAAAACACAGCTACTACTTCAGGTGATAATCGTGCTGATTGTCTCTGTGGGCAATCTCCAATTCCCGGATCGTGAACGTGCCTTCCATGATCTGCTGATCTTGGCCTTTCCCATTGCTGCCTTGTGTTGCAGCTTATACAGCACGCAGGATCGCTTGATTAGTCATATTATCGCTTATCTCAATGATTTGGCAGAAACAGCAACCAACTATGGAAACCAAATGGTTCCCTTCAAGAATCTAGAATCTTCAATCGCAGGTAGAGATTATGTAAATACCGCTTTACCTATTCGTCTAATCGCTCAGCTGTTCTCCTTCCTGATTCTTCCTTTATGGATCGCGGCTTTCAGGTTATTTTCGCTGGACAATTTTGAGCTGATTCATATGATTAGCGCAGTGGTCGACCTAGTTTTGGCAGGTTTAATTATTTGGTTGCTTAGTACTTCTTACAGTTTCAGACGGAAATAATCCTTATTTTAAGGGGAAATTACCAACTGTATGAACAAGTACTTCCAAGCGGGGCTTTTCCTAGGCCTACTTCTACTCTATTTCCCTGTCTGGGCACAAAATGTCCAGGTCAAAAGCACTGAATTCGTCTATAAAGAAGCTCCCTTCGAGAGCTGTCACGCCTCTACCATTGCGCTAACCCCAAAGGGCATGGTGGCTGCCTGGTTTGGCGGCACCCACGAAAAGCATAAGGACGTAGGTATCTGGATTGCGAGACGGCTGGACAACAGTTGGACCGAACCCGTAGAAGTCGTCAATGGAATTCAACATGCGGATAAACGTTATCCGTGTTGGAACCCCGTATTATATTACGACGAAGAATGGGGATTGATCCTGTTTTACAAGGTAGGTCCTAATCCCAGAGAATGGTGGGGTGAAATGATGGTATCGGAAGATCACGGTGAGACTTGGTCCTTTCCCAGACGACTCCCTGAAGATATCCTTGGGCCAGTCAAGAACAAACCAGAAAGGCTAGTCAACGGCAATCTACTTTGTCCCTCTAGTACTGAACACGATGGCTGGCGACTGCACATGGAATTGACAGCAGACGGTGGAAAGACGTGGAAGCGGGTTGGCCCCCTGCCTAGTGACGAAGAACTACAAGCCATTCAACCTTCCATTCTCCATCACCCCGGAGGTAAGTTGCAGCTTCTTTGCCGCAGCAAGAATAGTCGCGTCCTCTCTACCTGGTCCTCGGACCAAGGCCTAACTTGGACTCCACTGGAGATTACTGAGGTACCTAATCCAAATTCTGGCATCGATGCCGTCACAGCTGCTCCAGAGCAGCATTTCATGGTATACAATCCTACAGGTACACCCGAAGGGAAATGGGGCGGAGAACGCTATCCCTTGAGTCTAGGATTCTCCTCCGACGGCCTGGATTGGAAGCCCATACTTACCTTAGAAAGTGAACCGGGAGAATATTCATACCCTGCTATCATTAACGGTCCAGATAACACCTTACATATCTGTTATACCTGGAAACGAGAACGGATTAAGTATGTAGTAGTAAAAATTAAGTAGTACTTGATGAACTGGCATGCCCATATTCCTGCAGCGCTCTTACTTGGATTCCTCCTAACATCCTGCGGGATTCCTCAACGATCAAGTCAAAATGCACCCCAAATGGAAACCATAACATTCACAAGAATTGGCCCCGTAAAACTCAAAAAGGAGGACAGCGATTTTGTCTTCGAGGACTGGACCATAACCCATTTACTAGAGCGCCAACCTATTGATCTAGATATCCACCTGAAGAAATTAGATGAGAAATCCATTGCCCAAGTCAACAGGGTTTTAGCTGATCTAGAGAAAATACGTGAACTCGGCCAGCTGGCCATGATCAGAGACTTTGAAGAAGGAGAGGTAGTCAAAGATTATATCGAAGAATGGAATGAAGATATCTTTCTTCAAGTCTTTGAAGAGGATGAATTTCAGGATTTCATTAAGGAAACAGATAGTTCAGAAAACATTGAAAAACGTCTACTTTCTTTAATTCGTTTGGTGCGGATTGGGATTTATCTGAACGGCGAAAAGTATCCACTTACACTAGATTTTGCCTTTGGCCATGACGATGATCATGGTTTTCGGCAAGATATGGTAGTACTGTGGTTAAATGAAGATTACGAGCTGGTAGATATCGGAGTTGAAGGGTGATCAGGAAGTCAGATCAAGGGGCAAAAGAAAACGCCCTTAGATAATTAGGAGGAAAGGACTACCTTTAGTGACCAACAAAAATCCAAGCAGATGCGTCCATTCTCCTTCAAAATTGTTAGCTTATTGGTCCTCCTTAGCACCTTATTTGCCTGCAATGCTGGCATCAAGAACACGCCCACCTCTCCTAAAATCCCACCACGGGATCAGATTACCATGGGGAACGGCCAAGACAACATTATTACCACTGAAAACTTTCAACAAGAAGGGGCAACCTTCACCTTTGAAAGGGTCAAAATCGTTGGTAATGGCTGGTTAGTCATGCATCCCTTCAAAGATGGCAAACCGGTGCCCACGGTATACGTTGGTGCCACCTATGTGAAACATGGTGTGAACAAGAAAGTAGCCATTACCGTGAAGGATGAACCTACTTCTGAGGAGCAATACATTCTGATGCTACACTGGGATGTAGATCAGGATAAGGAATTTGACTTTGGAGACGGAATTACTGTTTTGGATGCCCCAGTCTTTGAAGGAAATCAAATGGTAGCCTTCCCTTTTACGGCTAAGAAAAAATAAGTCTTAGGCTGGGATGATTCGACTCAAGCCTTGTCTTCTCTTTACCCTCAAGTAAGGATTAGATTGTGCCCCGAATGCTTCGGCAAGCGCGTCCGGCTCCATGGTATTGAAATCAAGGATCAAAGGTCGATTGGCTTGTGTGCGGATGAGCATTTGAAACAAGTAGGTAAGTGCTCCCACCTCACGTCCTGCTGGAGATTCCAAGGGCACGAGACTCATCATGGTATTATGCGAGTAAATGAAGAAGTTGACGGCGAGCAACTCCCCTGATTTACATCGAGCCGCCGAAGCAAATCCCCAACCACGATGTAGCACATTGTACATGACTCGCTGTAGCGTATGGAAATTGCGATCTTTCCCTTTCCTTTCTGGACTGTGCTGCTTGTAGAAATCAGCAATCGTTTCCGGCTTCACATTTGAATCTAAGACAATGCCTGCTTGAGTCGCCTTTTCCACGGCCTCATGCACTGCTGGAGCAAATGCCTCTTCCATTTCCTCAAAAGGGCGGGCGAGCAGGAGTTGATGATTGGTGTGAATAGCGGTAGCGAAATCGGGAACATCAGGATAGTGATTCTGCTCATTCAGTACAATATCAATCTGCTTGTACTCCGAAGGAATGGCCGCCAAGAAAGCCTTTATCCTTTTGGAAGAAGGCGCATTGATCGTATAAATACCTAGTTCTCGCATTAGGTCGGGTTGATACAAGACCTTACCTCCCCATAAGCCTTTGCGCCAGACCAAAGGAAAGACGGACTCGTAATCTCCTTCTACTAATCCATCCCAATCCTTGGCAACATGGTCGAGGTACCATTTGTAACCAAAGATGTTCCCATTGTTAGCATAGTGGACACAGCTATTCCACTTCACTTTGTCAATGTCTTCCTGCTTGATAAGCCGAATATCCATACTACTTTTGACTTCATTTAAATTTCCTTTCAGAACAGATTCTCCCACCTAAAGGTTTAGAACATCTAGGTTTTCCTGCTCTCTCTGTTGCAAGAAAAGATCAACTAGAACAGTTGATTTTATACCTACTATTACAAAAAAAACGAAAAGGATATCTTCATAAGCACTTTTGCAGTAGCTTTGCGCAAAGGATTATGCTTAGAATATATTCAGAAACAGACCGCCCCTATGAATCAAACTAAGTTTCACCCTAAAATAGACGCCTTTTGGAAATGGTTCATCCAAATGGAAGAACACATCGTCACTTTCTTCGAAGCAGATGTTGATGACGAACGAGCCTCCCTGATTGAACGCGTCAACAACGAGGTTCTAGAATTTGGCCTTTTCGCTTGGGAAATTAGCCCCGGTTCCCAAAAACCTTTCCGCTTTACCCTTTCCCCAAATGGTGATGCGAAACGCCTGGCCTTAAGCAAACTGATCATCTCCGAAGCCCCGGGCCGCTTACGCAATTGGGAGTTCTATGCGGCCAAGCCCGCCAAGGATTGGGACTACATTCTGAGTGTCTATGATGATTGGATGATTGAGCGTTCCATCGAGGCCTTTCGATGGCAGTACGTTCTCCTAGAATATTCCGATGACACCTTTGAGCTGTTGATTCAGGCCAAGAACATCCAATTTATGGATGAGGAGTCTCAGTTAGCTGCTGTCAACCAAGTCCTAAATAATGTCGTCGGGGAAGAATGCAATATCAACTATTTCAATGAGGTCTCTATCGTAGATAAATTCCCAGCGGAATATCAAGAAATCAGCGCCCCAATTCGCGAATTAAAAGAGCATTTTGATGAAATCCTGGCGGAATGGCAGCAGCAAGTCTAAGGTATTTCTTTCACTGCGCCTATAAAGGAGGTAATTATCATGGATGGCAACGACAGCCAGATGTGCTGGGGGTGCAACAAGTAGTAGAGGAGAATCTATCCAAGGTATTAAAACGCCGAATCATCTGTCTAGGGTGTGGTCGAACGGATGCCGGGGTACATGCCAGTCAATATTTTTTCCACATCGATGTTCAAGCAGCACTACCATCCGACCTACTATTCATTATCAACAAGCTACTACCCAACGATATTTCCATCTTTGACATTATACACGTGCCCAGTGCTCAGCACGCTCAGTTTGGGGCCACGGCACGCACTTACGATTACCTGATCCACCAAACCAAAGACCCTTTCCTCCAAGAGATCAGCGCCCAATACGAGTGCCAGGAATGGAACTACAGTTCGATGCAACAGGCCTTGAACATGCTACCGCAGTACCAAGATTTTCGTGCATTTTGCAAAACCCCGGATCGACACGACAGCACGCTTTGTGATATTCATAGCGTAGCTATGTACACCTATGAAGACGGGCAAAAAGTCAGGTTTCAATTTACAGCTAAAGGATTCCTTAAGGGGATGATTCGTCTTTTGGTGGGGAGTCTGATCGCCATCGGCAAGGGAGAAATGAGCATAGTAGAATGGAAGGAGTGCTTAGAGACTGGCGTACGTCCAAGTACTTTCAAATCGGCCTATCCACAAGGTTTATATCTTTCCAAGATCGACTATCCCTTCCTAGATGTTAGCCCTAAAGGACATCTTCCTTTCTAGCCAGTCCGGATTTTTTCATTGTTAGGTTAAATATTCTACTTTTACTTCGCCCTTCCGATTAACCCCACCATCATCAGAACAATTCATTATTTCATCTAAGCTTACAAAATGTATAGATCAACTCTCCTCCTGGTATTGACCCTAAGTAGTTTTTTGTTTCTCCACCTGCCAAGCAAAGGACAATCTGACCCGCTTCCTCGAATCAGCGTGGAAGGCAATCAATTTGTCAGAGCAGATGGGCAAGAGATCGTTTTCCGAGGTTTGAATGCCAGCGACCCGGACAAGCTAGCCCAGGAGGGGCATTGGAATAAGGCCTACTTCGAAGAGATGAAGCGCTGGAATGCCAATTTGGTTCGTTTCCCGATTCACCCCACCGCATGGGCTAGACGGGGTATGGAAGACTATCTCAAGTTATTGGACCAAGGTGTGCAATGGGCTGGCGAGCTAGGTATCTATGTGATTCTAGACTGGCATAGCATTGGCAACTTGCGTTCGCAACTGTATCAGCATCCCATGTATGAGACAGATAAGAAACAAACCTTTGAGTTTTGGCGCACCATGGGCAAGCACTTTGGAGACAATACCACGGTAGCCTTTTACGAACTCTTCAATGAGCCGACCACCTTCAACGGACAATTAGGAACTTGCAGTTGGGCGCAGTGGAAGGAGATACTTGAAGAAATGATTGTGATTGTCAGAGCTAATGGCGGGAAAGGCATACCGCTAGTAGCTGGCTTCAATTGGGCATACGATCTTACCCCAGTCAAATGGGATCCTATTGAAGCAGAAGGCATTGCCTACGTTAGCCATCCCTACCCGCAAAAACGCCCGCAGCCCTGGGCCGACAAATGGACGAAAGACTGGGGCTATGTCAAGGCTACTTATCCGGTTATTTTAACGGAGGTCGGTTTTGCGGAGGCAGATGAAAAAGGGGCACATATACCGGTGATTAGCGATGCCTCGTATGGAGAAGCAATCACAAGCTATTGTGATGATCGAGACATCTCCTATGTGCTGTGGGTCTTTGATCCACAATGGGCTCCGGGATTGTTTACGGATTGGACTTACAAATTGTCTAAGCAAGGAGAATATTTTAAACCTAAACTGAAGGAATACAAGTACTAAGGAGTTAACTTCCGCCAGAAAAGAAAAGATATTTACATGAACATCAAACCAGAGGACTTATTTGAAGGAGAAAAGGTTATTCTTTCGAAAAATTCAAACTTAATCGTAACACCAAAAGAATTTGGACTGAAAAAATTCGCATACGATGATTTGTTGTGGACTGTCGGAATGAAGAATAAAGAAGCGCTTGGAGGGAAAATTCATCTAACGAATTATCGACTAGTATTTATAAGTCATTCCCTTAATAGATTGACAGGTAAAACAAGCATCTTTCTCCCAACCATTAAGGACGTTAAGGATTCTTCCTTTCAGTTAACTAAAAAAATTACGGTAGAAACCTACACCTCCAAGGTTGATTTTGTCATTTGGGGAATTGATAAAGTGATAAAGTCAATCCAAGAACAGCAGAGCGACTTAAACCCGTCAGATATTGAGAAGATCCGCCAATTAACCATATCAAATCCGGAAAAAAGTAGTGATGGCCTAAAATCTTGGAATGCCCTCAACACAGTAAATAATGTACTACTAATTGGAAGAAAAGGTGAAGAGGTGATGAATATTGTATCAAACCCATTGGGCGCATTAGGCTCAATTTTCATAAAAGAATTACTAGATAAGACCATAGCGGAAAAGTGGCAAAAGGAATTTGAATAAAGGCAAAAAGCCATCAAAGCATACCACGTTCCTACCCAGCATAAGCTGGTCAAACCGTCTCTACCGACCGTTGTATTCAACCTCATTCATTACATCATTTGATCTAATATCTGTTTTTTACCTCACCTAAATGGCAAATATCGTATCTTTGATGCGATCAAATGATGGCATCATGATTCAAAAATACTATGAAGGAACTTCTCGAATAATTAATCTTTCTATAGAACTTGGAAAGTTATTGGGGATAGTAGATGCTAACTACCTGAGAAAACCGGAGACTCACCTACGGAGAGAAAACCGGATTAAAACAATACAGTCTTCCTTAAAAATTGAAGGAAACACGCTATCTATGGATCAAGTATCAGCCATATTTGATCAGAAGAGAGTAATTGGTCCGCCCAAAGATATCATTGAGGTAAAAAATGCAATTTCAGTCTATAGTCAGTTATCAGAATTTGATCCGTATGATCAAGCCTCGTATTTGGAAGCTCATAAGTTACTAATGAAAGGATTAGTTGATGATGCCGGCCAATACCGTACAAAAGGAGTTGGGATATTTAAAGGAGACCAGGTAGCACATATGGCTCCACCTGCGTGGAATGTCAGTAACCTTATGAATAACCTATTTTCCTATTTGATGAATAGCGAAGATAATCAGGTTATAAAGAGTTGTGTTTTCCACTATGAGATGGAATTTATTCATCCTTTCATGGATGGAAACGGTAGAATGGGACGACTATGGCAAACTATCATTTTGATGAAAGAGAATCCCATCTTCGAATATTTACCGATAGAATTAGAGATACAGAAAAAGCAAGAAGAATACTATTCCGTCTTATCGGCTTCGGACAAAGAGGGGCTCTGCACAACATTTGTAGAGTACATGCTAGATGTAATAAAAATTAGTTTAGAGAACTTGATAGCCGAACAAGGTAAAACCTTAAATGATGACGAGCGATTAAGATATTTCCAACAAAACAGCGATTTGCAAGCGTTTACGCGGAAAGACTACATGAACGTCTTTAAGACGATATCTTCTGCTACTGCAACCAGAGATTTAAAGAAGGGAGTTGAAAACGGAATACTGGAGAGAAGCGGTGAGAATCGACTGAGTAAATACAAGTTTATAAAATAGCACCGTACCTCTAACAAATCGTATGCAAACAGGCTATTGGATTAACTAAGAAGGTAGTGATTATGGAAAAAGCGGCAAACAACATATTAGGAATTGGAGTAGCCCTCCTCATTGTAGGTTTGGTAATATTTCCATTCAGTGGATTACACCGGGTAATTCCTGAAGTGCTTATTGTACTTGGACTTGAACTCACTGTTGTTGAGCTCGTAAGAAAATACATCTTCAAAAGGTCTTCATTAAAAGCCCTTGGTATCATCATCCTGCTTTTTTCTGCCTTGAATTTCTTACGTCACTCGACCTTCCTGCTTATCCTCTGGAACATTCTTGATTACTTTGAACCGGACCTATATTTCCTTATCTATTTTACCCTAGAATCAATCTGGCTTGCTGCTTCAATATGGATTTTGAGGCAAGGGGTAAGCTTAGCTAAAGAGCTACCGAATATGTCTTTCGCTGCGTATACCCATACCAAAAAATACAAGATCCTAATTGTTGGAATCCTGGTTCTGTTGATTCTCGAGATACCCATTTTTGGAATTCATGGAGATTACACAGGCGGACTTCACGGTCATGGAATTTGGACTTCTTTTTCACATATACATTAAAAAGCCGAACAAATAGAAGCCTACTATAATGAAAGACATCAAAATCATAGCCTTTGACGCAGATGACACCTTATGGATCAACGAGCCCTATTTTCAAGAAACAGAACACAAGTTTTGTGCCCTGCTGGAAGATTTTTTACCACATCATACAGTGTCCCAAGAGTTGTTCAGGACGGAAATGAATAACCTTTCCTTATATGGTTATGGGGTGAAAGGATTTATGCTGTGCATGATAGAAACCATTTCAAAGGTCACTGATAACAAGGCAAAGATTGAATTGGTCAACCGGACCATTGAGCTTGGCAAAGAACTATTACGGAAACCCATTGAGCTGATCGACGGCGTTGAAGAAGTCCTAAAGCAATTGAATGGAGATTATCGCTTAGTTATGGCTACCAAAGGCGATTTATTGGACCAAGAAAGAAAACTAATCAATTCCGGCTTGGAGAAGCATTTCCATCACATCGAAATAATGAGCAATAAAAGAACGGAGGATTACCAAAAGCTTTTCAAACACCTAGACTGCCAGCCTGAGCATTTTCTAATGGTGGGCAATTCGATTAAATCTGATGTTTTGCCCGTTTTGGAATTGGGAGGTTTTGCCATCCATGTACCTTATCATACCACCTGGGCACACGAACAAGTCACTCAAAAAGTGGACCAGCCTGGTTTCGTGCAAGTCAACAAGATTACTGAGATCTTGAGCTACCTTGGCTAAATAGTATGTAACCTAAATAGGGGTAGCTGAGAGAGAATAACATCTATTTATTGGAAAGCGCAAAATTGAGAATTCACACCAACATTCTTCGAAGAATTAAGTAGAAACAAGCCTGTCAAACTGATATAGGTTCCTAGCTCGTCTCAGCTAGGCTAGGCCTTATATTCCTTTATCTCCTGTAAGCAAAAAACTAAAAAATGAAAAAAGCTACCTTCCTCTTATTCGCCATCATCACCTTATTCTCCTGCCAACAAGAAGCCTCCAAGAGTGAGCCATCCATTGTTGACTTAGCTAGAGATTCTTTATCAAACAAGTTAACTGAAATCCATGAACAGGGGCATATTAATGGATTTGCTGTTGCGATTGTAAACGAGAATGAGGTGCTCTACCAGGCAGGGATCGGCTATTCTAATCTAAATGCAAAAGCAAACTATTCGGAGCATACCATTCAAAATATTGGTTCGGTCTCTAAGACGTTTATCGGATTGGCACTACTGAAAGCCCAGGAATTGGGTAAGCTTAATCTGGATGACCCTATCAACAAGCATCTACCCTTTCAAGTGTACAATCCTAGCTATCCAGAGGAAGAAATTACACTCAGGCATTTGGCCACGCATTCTTCCACGATATTGGATACGGACTACTATGATGGGAAATCCTATATCTTGAAAGAAGATATTGAGGTACCGGACTCTATCATGGCCATGGCAGAAACATTCAATGCCCCCAATACAGCCATGCCCCTAATCTCATTTTTAGAAAAAATACTTTCAGCAGAAGGAGAATGGTATGAAGCAGAGGGGTTTCTCAAAAACAAACCTGGGGAAATCTTTGAATATACCAATATCGGTGCTGCTCTGGCGGCTGCCGTATTGGAAATGGCAACAGGTGAATCTTTCAATGCGTTTGTCACAAAACACATTCTGCAACCCCTAAACATGTCTTCTTCAGGTTGGTCTTTTGATGATATAGATATATCAAAGCATTCTACATTATATGCAAGACCAGATATCGAATTACCTTACTATTCGCTGATCACTTACCCCGACGGCGGGCTTATTACCAGTATTTCCGATATGGCGAAATACCTAAGTGAACTGATTAAAGGGTATGCAGGAAATGGGACATTGCTCAGTGCAGCTTCATACAAGGAGTTATTCACTGCACAATTAAGCGCGGAGAACATTCCCGATCAAGAGGAAGATGGTGATGCTTATGATGATGAATATAATACGGGAATATTTATGGGATTGACGCCAAAAGGATACATCGGTCATACGGGTGGAGATCCGGGAATAGCTACATTTATGTTTTTTAAGCCGGGGTCCAAAACGGGTAAGATCATGATGATCAATACTTCCGTTAGAAACTCAGGAGGGGTAAAGGAATTCTATGATATTTGGTATACGCTTGATGAATATGAGAAAAAGCTGAATGGGCCTGAAGGCAATAACTGACAAGAGGAAAAAACTAGCTACTTGCAGCAGCAAGGTCATGTACTCGTAACTTTAGTCGGATTAGTTGGAAGTAGGAAGTCTATCGGGTTTCCACTTCAACGGCGGTTATTCTCGAAAAATAAAGTATGCAAACTGAGAAAAGAAAATCGTAGCGAAACGTCGTATGCTCTGTCGACCCTCTCTTATTAAAGGCGAACTATGCGAAGTAAATTTATTGGAATATTGATCATGACTTGCCTCATGGATAGTGTAGGAATAGCACAAAGTCTACAAAGGTTCCAACCAAAGTATGATGAGGATACCTTAAGAACAAACTATATCAACTTTATGGATTCATTAGACCCTCTAGTACTGACTAAGAATTACCCCAAAGCCATACAAAACCTACTTTCTGCCGATCATGAAAAGCAAATCTTAGGGATAAGGACACTAAAATCAACACAAGAAATTGAAATCTTGCCCTGGCTAATTCCCTTTGTTGATTCCAAGGATGATTACGTTCCTGTAGAAGCCTTGCAAGCTATTTATCAATTAGTTGAGTACCATGCACTGACAAGAAGAGATTACAGTAAACCCGGAGAAATAGTTATTAAGCCATTACAGGCAAATGATCCTAATCTACGCCCCTTGGCCTGGCTTATTTTACAAAATCTGAAGTTACCAGATAATTATCCAAACCTCAGAAGTTATGCCGCCAATATGGCGGGGTATCTGAATCTTCAAATATTTGAACGGGAACTTAAACAACTCCTACACAGTCGACATCCAGCAACAGTCAAAAGTGCTGAGTTCGCCCTTGAAATGTTAGGTAAGGCCGGTGCTACCAGATAGCATAAAATTGAAAACAGCTAGGCTGGTTTCCACTTCAATTGCGGGTTATTCGCGAAAAAAGCAGCAATCGTTAAGGCTAGATAAGCTAAAGCACAAACCAAAGCAGCCATGGTGTAGGCACCAAATTGGGATAAAGAGAAGCTAAACAGCACGGGCCCCAAGGCACTGCCAAAAACCATCACCGTCATAGCCTGTCCCGAGATCGCACCTAGATGTTTTTGCCCGAAGAGTTTAGGCCAGCTGACCGCAAAGATCACCCGGGAGAGGCCCCCTGACATTCCATATCCTACGATCATCAAGTAATAAGCTAATTCATAGCTTGAAAGATAGAAGACCCCTAAAGTAGCAAGGATGGCGCCCAGTCCCTGGAGCAACAAGATATATTTCAAGCGTATGTAATCACTCAGCCAACTAAAAGCAAAGGTAAAGATCATCGCAATGGTCGCTGCCGGCGGGAATACACTCAGCGCCAATGACCTACCCAAATCCGCTTCCGCAAAAACTGATACCACGTGAAAGGTAAAGCCAGTAGTAAACAAGCCCTGCATCGCTAGGAAGCCAACGAAAACCCAGTAGGTAAAACTTCTTCGAGCCTCTGGCAAGGTATATTCTTTATGAATCTGTTGTAGGGCCTTCCGCCTTGAAGTCTTATTCTCGACATAATTACCATCCGGCTTCAAGCCAGCCAGCTGTGGACGATCGATAAAGAAAAGTACAATAATCAAGGGCACAGCTGTAAACAGAACGATAGCAATCAGTCGCCAAGCCTCTCGCCATCCCCAGGCCTGAATCAAGCCATCTAGGAACAAAGGTGCCAAGGAAAAACCCAAGGCTAGTGCTACACTGCTAAAGCTCATCGCAAACCCCCTCCGCTTATCAAACCACTTCACCATCATATTTTGCGAAGCCATCGTGAGCACTCCTTGTCCAAAAAATCGAAGCATCACAAAACATACAGCCAGCACTACAAAGGACATCCAAAACCCTCCTCCCAAGCCATTTGCTAGCTGATCAGAAATGCTCAGCAGCAGTAAAGTAACGCCTAAGCCCACCGAAGCAACTAAAGCCAAGGGTTTTACCCCCATCCGATCATAGAGTTTCCCTGCCCAGGTCAACATTAGCGAACTGGCAATGGTCCCACACATATAGGCCACACTCAGCTCATCCCGGTTCAACTCCAACACACCTAATAGGCTATCGGTAAAGGTAGAGACACCGATGGTTTGCCCTGGAATACTCATGAGGATTCCGAAGGTCCCTAAGGCAATGATGAACCAGCCATAAAAGAAGGGCCAGCGCTTAGCAGGCAATAATGCAATACTAGGTGTTCTCATAATAAGGCGCAAAGATGCATGCTCGCCTCGTAAAGGGCAAGTTTCTACTGGATAAAAAGCTGAGTTATGTTAATCATTCATTGACTAGGCTGATCAAGGTTTGCGGTGCCCTAGACCACCGCTTGCGAAAGACCCAAGGCATGAAGGAATTCGGCATTTTCCCCGCCTCCGCTAGATCTGCAGCTTTTCCACTACAATCACCAGCACCATGACCTCCAATCTGGTAGGCATCCCCCTGTTGTGCAATGAATTTCATATAGCTCTCCCAGTGGTGATAGAGGTAATATAAATGGCCAAACTCATGGGATAAAGTAGCTCCATCGGCCTCACTATCCAGAAAAACCGCTAGCGCTCCTTCCCTCCCCACAAACTTGGAGTGATACTTACGAATAAAGGGAGTATCCGAAGTAAAAGCCCCTTCCTTCAGGCTGACCACCAGCATGCCTTCCAAATGTTGTAGACCGGGGTCTTCATGAAAAAGGGAATGCCTAGTTTGCACATAGACAGGCAGTGGCTGATCATTGAGGTTGATTAAACTATTGATCGCTTGATACAATGCTGGATTATGCTGGTATTGCGACCAGATTAATCGTTCGGTCTGATAGGCGTTGCGCAAGGCCAGCTGAAAGTTCTTGAAGGAGGCCAATACTTGCTCCCGCAACTTAAGGAAGCTGTTCCATTTGCCCTGACTCCTATGACAGGATCTACACTCCGTTCTCCGCTTTGCTTGTCGGGGAATGCGGTGCATTTGCGAAAAAAGCTGGAATTTGGACAGCTTTTCCTGATACGCTCGATAGGCCGTTTCCAGCGTATCTAAATCTCCATTGCGAATCAAGGAGCTGACAGCTCTGTTTTGTAGCTCCTTAATAAATAGATGAGGAGTCAGCCTTAGATCATAAGGGCTTTTAACGGCTTCGAGGTAAGATTCCACTGAGTCCAGCAAGTGCTGAGTTGGCAGGGTTTGACTCATGAACCCCTTCTCTTTGATCCGCGCATCGTTGGACTCACTCCTCTCGGAATGATCAAGGGGGAACTTCGGTAATAACTTTTCAGGTGGTAAGGTCGCATTCACTTTGGTAACTACACCCAAGGCTAGATAGACAAGCAGCCAAGTGTAGTGCAGGGTCTTGCACATGATAAACAGGTTTAGGTGATGACTGTGGCAGTCAATTACTGAATGATACCTATTAAGTAAAGATCCTGGAGTTGAAGGATGCGAAGTAGTTTAAGGGGGTAAGTAGGTTGGATCACTTCAAAATTAAGGATACTGAATGACAAATGCCACACCCTAGAACTGAAGGAGTAATTTTTATGGCTCAATAGATTGCTTTAGATTATGTGAGGGAATCGGGGTATCGCTAGATCCGTAGATGAAGGAATAAGGAGTGATCACCTCACATTACTCCTCCTCCCCCTGCACAAAGACTGGGGGGTGAATGCTGTACTCATTTAAAGACCGCCGATAACTCCAGGGCATATGTGAATCAGGCATTTTCCCCTCCTCAGCCAGTACTGCAGCTACCCCACTCCGATCGCCAGATCCATGTCCTCCTACCTGATATCGATTACCCATTTTCTCCATGTAATCTGTATACTTTTCCCAATGATGGTAGAGATAGTACAGATGGCCAAATTCATGGGAAAGGATGGCACCAGGAGCACGCACTTGTACAATAACCGTCAAGGCATATTTATGCCCCGCAAAATGGGGGTGGCCACGTCTGATGCCAGGCGTATCGGAAGAAAATAGCCCGTTTTGCTGGCTCATTACTACCATTCCGCTTACGTGTTGCAGATTGGGTTGACTACCGAAGAAGGCCGGACGAGCATACACGTATACTGGCAAAGCAGATTCATCCAAGTTGACCAAACTATTCACCGCCTCAAAAAGACAATCGTTATGGATAAATTGGGCCAACAACACAACTTCTGTTTCATAGGCGATAGAAAGCTCCATCTTGAATCGACGAAAGGACTTCCAAAGGGTCCTCCTCATTTGGCGAATCAACGACCAGTCACAGATTTGCGCTCCACTCAATTGGCTGAAGTCCTTCTTAGTGGCTTCCACGGGCACGCCTAATGCTGCCGTCAACTGTTTCAACCTATTCAATTGGCTCTGATAGGTATGAAAGGTTTTCTTTAGTGAGGTAATACTCCCATTACGGATCAAGAACTTACTATTCCGCTCCTCTAGTCGATCAATGAAGTATTTTGGAGTTAGACTGGTAATATAGGGCGTGGTAGTTATTTGTAGATAGACTTCGACTGCGCCTAAATAACGATAGGTTGGGAATTTATTAAGCGCGCTATCCCGAATACCAAACTGGCAATAGAAGGCAGTGGCAGTATTAAGAGAACTATTTGCGCAGGGATCAGCCTGAACGAAGGAGGTAGTATTGGCTCTACTTACATTCAGGATACACAAGCATAAGCCAAAGACAAGTAGGGTCTGGTATCGCATTCTATACATAGCACATAGGCTTTAGATGAAGACCGTGACAGTCAATAACACAATACCATTAGGGAAATCTTGATGTTGGAAGGAAGAAAACCGACTGTAGGGTAAAAGTGGTTTCTGATTCAAAAATAGCGCAGAAAGGTCAAGAATGCTACCTCCATTTTAATCAATGCTGACACGATTTTACCCCCATTTTATCCCTAAGAGGCAAGATCGTGTTAATATAATACTCATCTAAAACTACAATATTTGGCGTTGAGTATGATTCCTTGAGTAATCTCTTTTTTTAGAAGCAATAAGCACTGAAAATTTGGGAATCCATGATCATTTTCTATCAAAACGGATCACCCCACTGCAACGGTGTAGACACAAGAGAAATCATGCCCATTTAATCGAAGTAATTGATCCACCTTATATTCAAAATAACCACAAACGGGCAAAGCCTGCCGCTCCAAACCCGTGGCGATCAATAACAAATTTTGTGCAATATGCCCCGCTTCCATAAACACAAATCGGAATCCTCGATTGTGATACTTGAAAATAGATTTATTGAAGATGGGGCAGAAGAAAAAGATTAGGTTCTTATTAAGAATGGGATCATCGCTCACATAGCATTCCGCAACGGCTTCATAATTGACCTGCTCATCAAAGAGTACGATCTCATTTTTTGGAGAATCAAAATAGTATAATCCGTCAGGAATCTCTTCGACTTCCTGCGCAAAGAAGAACAACTCGATGGGATAGAGTCCCCCTGCAGAGGGTGCATTCCGTTTTGTCATCGCGGATTTTCCAGTAGACATCTGCTTAGAACCATAGGCGAAATACAAGAGGCTGGAAAGCTCTTCAAATGTCATTCCACTGAGGCTTGGCGTCGGTCTTGAGGTGCGATCTTTCATCACCTGGTACATATCGACTTCTGTTTTCGCCGATGGTGTCAACTGAAAGCGCTTACCTTCGATGGTTAAAGAAGGAGCAAAGTTTTTTGATATCTCGATGACCTGTTCATTAGGTATGGGAATATTAGAAAACTCTGTCAGCTTTGAGTTTTCATAATAGAAAAGCCACAAGTTGTCAACATTAGGGAAATCCATGGGGTAAATTTATGTCTTGATAAAGTTGTAAGCCAGCCGATTCATACAATCCTTCCTTTTCTGCACGCTGCCACATACGTTGGCATTTGAGGTATCGGTATTTATGGCCCATGGCCAAGGGCTGGCATTCCGGTATGATCACTCGTAAGACCCAAAACCCCAGCGATCTAATGTCAGGAGTAGTCAGATCATTGAAGAAAACATGCACCCCTGCTTCCTTAAGCTGCCGTAAGAGGATCTGGTTTAGCTCCTTTTGGCTGCTGAAGGTCTGGCGATGAAGGTCGGAGTAAGTAACTCTTCTTGGCGTCTGCAAGATGTGATTCATCTGTGGTAAGCGCCGCTGATCACTCCAGTAAACCAGGTGATCCAAGCTCAAGGTCACATCTGCCGGCGATTCGATCGGTTTATAGTCTGTTCCATGGATATTCTCTAAGTACATATAGGTATGGGCCAACTCCTCTAGAGCACCCTCTATAGCCAGATCAATATCCCAATGGCAAGCGCAAGACAACGCATAGGGTGCACGCGCAGGATGGTAGTTGATCAAACTAGCCTGTATTACCGGAACTCCTACATCCGTTTCTAGTAGATATAACTGGACCTCACAGCCGTATTGCTGAAAGGCATCGAGCATTTGCTGGGATTTGCTTGGCAACCCTTTCGCCTCTATTAGCAATGGGGATAGTCCCAACTGCCAGTAGGTGCAGTATGCATCTCGCTCCAGCACTTCCATAATGCATTTGTTATAGCATTTGAAGAAATCCGAATGGCAGGCTAAGCCCGTGGAGATGGATTGGTTGATCTTTGCTTCTCCTTTAGCCTTATTGAATTCGTAGGGCACGAATACTGTACTGGCAGGAACCCAGCGGAAGGCCTGATTGAAAATGTCATAACTTTTAGCCCAATTGATCTTCGCCTTTGTATCAAAGAAGTCATAATAGAAACCGGCTTGCTCGGTTTGGACCTTGGCATAGAAGGAGAAAAGATCGGGATGTGCCTTTTCATCCGGCGCATCATCATAAGCTTCAAAACGAAAATCTTCTGAATGGAAAATTCCACTACAATATCGCTCCATCAATTCCCCGGTAGCCTTTACCTTGGCTCCCATGGCTCCGTTAGGACTAGCGCCGCCGGAGGTCCGGATATTCTCGATTTCGTTCCCTAACTTCTGACTGTCGATCGATACGGCATATTCAAAGAAGAAGTTCGGAGCTCCAAACTGCCTTCCCAATCGAAACTCGCTTTTAGCTAAACCATACTTCGGATCGAAAATAATATCAATTTCCTTTCTTGTCATCGACCTGGATCATGTTTAGGAAGTAATTGGTAGAGTTGATTTCTGCCTTGCTGGAACAAACCTCACATAGGGGATTCTTAAGAATGCGATGTGAGGTTGAGGTATTATTACTAAGATTCCAATCCAATTGATATCCCGATTGGAGTAGGGCATAATTCCCGGATAAGTAATTCAGTATTTGCAGAGCGGCGACCCCACCACAGGCTGTAAATAAAACATCGTCACTAAAATGTACAAGATGCGGTGAATTCTGGTCGATCATTTGGTAAAAAGCACCCACTTCCTCCTCGTTGTCATAGTGGGACAGGAATCGCTTGTACACACATTCGTAACACGGAGTTTTGCCTGGCATATAGATCGGCCCCACCTCTAGTTGATAGTCCAACAGTAAGATAGGGAGATAGACTTGTTGCCGCTCGTGGAGTTCCCTGTTGAGGTCCCGGAGCGCATTTTTATTACCAAACACGGTAGTAGCAAGTAGGAAATCTTCTTCCTGCATTTCATTTTGACCCATCCATTCTTCAAAGGGAAAGGAGATAGTTTCGAACCCTTCTGGCTCCTGCCCAGATTGCCAAAGATCTAGCCCGCCGTAGGACAAAAAAACGGCATTTAGATCTGGTGCGTACTTTTTCAATAATAGATATATCGAGAAGCTTAAGCGGTTGAT
>CAJXPD010000092.1 GCA_913057785.1 uncultured Lewinella sp.
CGCCAGCGCTGACTTAATGGATCGCTGGACACCAGGCACCCACGGCGGCACTTATGGTGGCGGTAGTGCTATTGCCGGAGCCGCCGCATGCGCCACCATCGACGTATTATTGGAAGAGGGATTAGTGGAAAATGCCGCTGCTCGCGGCCAGCAGCTCATGCAGGGACTCCGCCAATTGCAAGCTCAGCACCCTATCATGGGGGACGTACGAGGCAAGGGCTTGATGGTAGCGGTAGAGTTTCCCCCCCCTGATGGCCAGCCCGCCCCGGAAGTTGCCGCGGAGGTGCTACAGCATTGCTTGCAGCAGCGGTTATTGTTGCTAGCCTGTGGTACTTATAAGAATGTATTGCGTTGGATTCCACCTTTGGTGGTGAGTGAGGCGCAGGTGGAGGAGGCTTTGGGGATCTTTGGGACAGGGCTTCGCACCAAGCTAGTCACCGGGTGAGTTATTCACCCGGTGACTAGCTTGGCGTTTTTTTCCTATCTTTAGAATGATTATTGCTCTCTAAAACATTCTAAAAAACGCGCTCATGTACTTTGAAGAAGGTGGTATTTACCACATCTACAACCAAGGTAACAATGGCAGACGTATATTCCTACGTGATGGCCATTACCAGTATTTCATCCAAAAAATGCGGCAACATCTCCTCCCATATGGAGATTTACTTTGCTGGTGTCTTATGCCAAATCACTTCCACTGGCAGTTTTACGTCCGGCATACTCACCTTCCTAAAAATAAGGTTTCATTAGAACAAGAAGGAGTTAAACTAGTTTCGCTCAACACTTCAATAGGAATTCTGCTACGATCTTACACTCGAGGTTTAAACAAAGAACTGAACTGGACGGGGTCTTTATTTCGGCAGGAAACAAAAGCCAAAGGAGGATTTATCGACGAAATCGTCACCGTGGAAAAAGAAGCCTTCTTTACGGAGGCAACCTATAACCATATCTGCTTTAATTACATCCACTATAATCCGGTGAAGGCAGAGATGGTATCTCATCCAGCTGATTGGCCTTTTTCATCTGCTGTTGAGTATGCCTTACCTGAAGCCGAAGGGCTATGCAATAAGCCGTTGGCTTACGAACTAGGGCTTCTGACTCACCGGGTGACTAAGTCACCCGGTGAGTCAGAAGATTTCGAGGTGATCTAGGTTCACCCGGAATGGCGCGCCCAAGCTATCGAAGTAGTCCTCACCAAAGACCTTCTTGAAGGAGCGAACGCCTTTTTCGGTTAGGTAGGGAAGCATTAGTGTCCAGACGGCTTTGGTGGGGTCCTGCGTGATCTCTTGATCTCGGATACTTTGCTGCGGAATCCAGAAGATGGATAGCATCCAAATAATCAATGCTAGGTTGTAGTAAATGCCCGGGAAAGGTTCGGCTTTCATACTGCCGATTTGGATGCCGTAGGCAATAGCCTCTTCGTTATCCTTAATACTCTGCAGGCTGGAGGCCTTGAATTGCTGTCGTAGGATGGGGTGCTTTAGTACACGTAGGTCTCCGAAGATGAAGCTGTACGCTAGATGAAGGGCGTGATAGAGTTTGACTTCATTGTGTACATTCTGGAAGGATGGAAAATTTCGGCGCTTCTGACTTTCTTCGGCCATTCGCTCCCAAACTTGATCCACGATACTCTTTAATAGGAGGTCTTTCTCACTGAAATGGTAGGCCAAATTGCCTCGACTCATCCCCATTTCATTGGCAATATCCTGTAGAGATATATTGGCATACCCCTGCCTATTAAATAGCTCAACCGCCTTCTTTATAATTCTTTCCTTGGTACTTTTCTTCATGCCTGAATTATCTTGCCACCTGTACTGATCGAGCAAAACTAACAACTTTAGTCGCAAAAAACTAGTTTTTCTATTTATTTAGTCGCACACGACTAATTTTTTACATTTTTGCCTTATCTTTGCGCCATCTTAGTTGTTTTACTGTTGAAGTAATAAAACCAAATTCATACATGACAAACGTTACTGTGATCGGTGCAGGTACCATGGGAAATGGAATAGCACATGTCTTTGCGATGAAAGGATTCCAAGTCTCTCTGGTAGACATCTCCCAAGATGCCTTGGACAAAGCGATAGCCACCATTACCAAGAACCTGGATCGGATGTTGAAAAAAGAACGCATTACCGAAGAAGATAAAACAAGTACCCTTTCCAATATCCAGACCTATACCGATTTAGCAGAAGGCGTGAGTCAGGCGGAGCTGGTTGTGGAAGCTGCTACTGAAAATATTGATCTCAAACTGAAGATTTTCCAACAGATCGATGGTGCCACTCCCGAAAATGTGATTCTCGCTTCTAACACCTCTTCCATCTCCTTGACGCGAATCGCTGCAGCCACCCAGCGCCCGGAGCAAGTGATCGGCATGCACTTCATGAATCCCGTGCCTATCATGAAACTGGTTGAAGTTATCAGAGGCTATTCTACTTCTGATCAGGTGACACAAACGATAATGGAACTTTCACAAAAGCTAGGTAAGGTTCCTGTAGAAGTGAATGACTATCCTGGTTTCGTTTCTAATCGGATTCTGATTCCAATGATTAATGAAGCAATTTACACTTTGTTTGAAGGAGTGGCCGGGGTAACTGAGATTGATACGGTGATGAAGTTAGGTATGGCCCATCCAATGGGACCACTTCAGCTGGCTGATTTCATTGGCTTAGACGTTTGTTTGGCGATTTGCAATGTACTGTTTGAAGGATTTGGTAACCCAAAATACGCACCTTGCCCTTTACTTGTGAATATGGTAACCGCAGGAAAGAAAGGAGTTAAATCAGGCGAAGGATTTTACTCCTACACACACGGTACAAAAGAATTAGTGGTTTCGCCAGCATTTCAATAGCCCAATAGTACCAATTTGGAGGATAAGAAACCATTCCTCCTTTGCCCAACCAAAAAGATCATTTTATGCAAAAAGTAGCTCCCTACCAAGCGAAGAATAAGATCCGCATTCTCACCGCAGGATCCTTATTTGATGGACATGATGCTGCCATAAATATCATGCGAAGGATCATTCAACGATCTGGAGCCGAAGTCATCCACCTGGGTCACAACCGCCCGGTACATGAGATCGTCAACGCCGCCATCCAAGAGGATGTGCAAGGTATTGCTATTACCTCCTACCAAGGTGGACACATGGAGTTTTTCAAATATGCCTATGATCTTTTGCAGGAAAAAGGAGCCGGCCATATCAAATTGTTTGGTGGTGGCGGTGGTACTATTCTACCTAGCGAAATTGAGGAGTTACATGCCTACGGAATTACAAGAATATATTCTCCGGATGATGGGCGTGCTATGGGGCTACAAGGTATGATCAATAATTTACTGGAGGCCTGCGATTTCCCGATTGGTGTGAAATTGAATGGCGAGTGGAAAAAGACGGAAAAGCAACACCATGGTTCAATCGCCCGGGTAATTTCAGCCATTGAAAACTATCCTCAAGACCAAGATGAACCACTACAGGCGCTGATTGCTAAAGCAAAACAAAAGAAGATACCTATCCTAGGGATAACAGGAACAGGGGGAGCTGGAAAGTCGAGCCTGGTGGATGAACTAGTCTTGCGTTACTTGCAAGAATTCCCTGATGATAAGATTGGCATCATTTCGGTAGACCCTTCCAAACGCAAAACTGGTGGCGCACTACTTGGGGATAGAATACGAATGAACGCTATTGCCAATGAGCGAGTATATATGCGTTCGATTGCGACTCGGCAGGTTAACCTGGCTTTGTCCAAGCATATAGGAGATGCATTGAATGTGCTAAAATGTGCCAATTTCGATCTCGTCATCCTGGAAACCTCGGGTATTGGGCAATCCGACTCAGAGATTGTCGACTATGCTGACCTTTCCGTATATGTGATGACCCCGGAATATGGAGCAGCCTCTCAGCTAGAGAAGATTGACATGCTGGATTTTGCGGATTTGGTCGTGCTAAATAAGTTTGACAAGCGAGGAGCAGAGGATGCGCTAAGAGATGTAAAAAAACAATACCAACGAAACCACGATCTATGGGATCAACCAGCAGATAACATGCCGGTATATGGTACCATTGCCTCTCAATTTAATGATGCGGGGACGAATGTTTTGTTCGAAGCTTTGGTGAAGAAACTGTTCCCAAAACGTTTTGACGAGAAAGCTAACATTCTCAAACTTAGTAGCAAAAAGATCGATATCATCCCACCCAGTCGAGTTCGCTACCTCTCAGAAATTACCGATACCATCCGCAAATATGACGCAGAGACGGAAGAACAAAGCGAGCTGGCCAGAAAGCTATTTGCGCTAAAAACTACTCAAGAAACACTTGGAGGAACCTCCGCAGAGCTTGCAAATTTGATGGAGGAAAAAGCCAAGGATATTGAGCAAGATCTAAATAGAGAAACGCATCAAATTCTAGAGCATTGGGAAGAAAAAAAGGCCGCTTATAAAGCCGATGAATTCGTATACAAGGTGAGAAACAGGGAAATTCGAGTCCCGACCTTTACTACTTCGCTTTCTCACAACAAAATCCCAAGGGTGGTGCTGCCCAACTTTAAGGATTGGGGAGAAATAGTACGCTGGAGCCGTCAGGAAAATGTCCCAGGTGAATTCCCATACACATCTGGCGTTTTCCCCTTTAAACGAAAAGGCGAAGACCCAACTCGGATGTTTGCCGGAGAAGGCGGACCCGAGCGTACCAACAAGCGCTTCCACTATTTATCAAAGGACACACCAGCCAATCGGCTTTCGACTGCTTTTGATTCCGTGACGCTCTATGGTGAAGACCCAGACCATCGCCCAGATATTTATGGCAAGGTCGGAAACTCCGGGGTTAATATCTCTAGCCTCAATGATGCCAAGAAGCTGTATTCTGGCTTTGATCTTTGCGATCCAAAGACCTCCGTGTCCATGACCATCAACGGTCCGGCTGCGACGATCTGCGCTTTCTTCATGAATGCCGCCATCGATCAACAGTGCGAACGATACATCGTGGAAAATAAGCTAGAACATCTGATTGAAGCCAAGCTGAAGGAACTCTATGATGATAAGGGATTCCCTCGGCCTACTTACGAAGGAGAGATTCCAGATGGGAATGAAGGATTGGGATTAAAGCTTTTGGGTCTGACTGGAGATCAGGTGCTGGAGCCAGCTATTTATGAGGAGCTGAAGGCTAAGGCCTTACAATCTGTGCGCGGAACAGTGCAGGCGGATATTCTGAAAGAGGACCAAGCACAAAATACTTGTATCTTCTCTACAGAGTTCTCCTTGAAATTGATGGGTGATGTTCAGGCCTATTTTATCGACCAGAAAGTCAGAAACTTCTACTCTGTTTCCATCTCTGGCTACCACATCGCAGAAGCAGGAGCTAATCCGATCTCGCAGTTAGCCTTCACCCTTGCTAATGGATTTACCTTTGTAGAATACTACCTCGCCCGAGGAATGCATATTGATGACTTTGCGCCTAACCTTTCCTTTTTCTTTTCCAATGGTATTGACCCAGAATATGCGGTGATTGGAAGAGTGGCCAGGCGGATCTGGGCGAAAGCAATGAAGTACAAGTACGGGGCAAATGAGCGTTCCCAAAAACTGAAATACCATATCCAAACCTCCGGCCGTTCTCTGCACGCTCAAGAAATTTCATTCAACGATATCCGTACCACGCTGCAAGCGCTCTATGCGATTTATGACAATTGCAATTCCTTGCACACTAACGCCTACGACGAAGCCATCACCACTCCGACTGAGGAAAGTGTGAGAAGAGCTGTAGCCATTCAAATGATCATCAATCATGAACTGGGCTTAGCCAAGAATGAGAATACTTTGCAAGGTTCCTTCATCATTGAGGAGTTGACTGCCTTGGTAGAAGAAGCAGTCATGACCGAGTTTGATCGCATCACTGATCGCGGTGGTGTACTAGGAGCTATGGAAACCATGTACCAACGTGGAAAGATCCAAGAGGAAAGTTTACACTACGAGATGCTCAAACATACCGGCGAATATCCGATTATTGGTGTTAACACCTTCCTGTCTTCAGAAGGCTCCCCGACCGTTACACCGAAAGAAGTAATTCGAGCTACTACAGAAGAGAAAGAAAAGCAGATCGAAAACCTGCAAAACCTACATGCCGTAAAAGCTGAACCTGCTGAACAAGCATTGGAAAACTTGAAGGAGAAAGCCCTACAAAATGAGAATGTCTTCGCTGCGCTTATGGAAGCAGCTAAACATTGCTCATTGGGGCAGATTACCAATGCATTGTATACGGTAGGGGGGCAGTATAGAAGGAATATGTAGGAATATTAATGATTGCGAACAGTGGTGGAACTCAATCTGCAACTGTTCGCAACCTCAAGATCAGCCCCTGATCAATCGCCAGATACAAGGCTCCATCAGGCCCTTGCTTCACACAGCGTATTCGCCAATGGAAGTCCTCCAAAAGGCGTTCCTCCTCCACAACTTCGCCTCCTTCCAATACCAATCGATTGAGATGGCGACCAGCCATGGCTCCTAAAAATATATCTCCTTTCCATTCCGGAAATTGATCCGCAGTATAAAAGGTCATACCACTGGGCGCAATACTAGGGGTGTAGTGATAAATAGGCTGCTCCATTCCATCTTTGTAGGTCCATCCTTCGCCGACGGGTCCACCTTCATATTCATCTCCGTAGGTGATGATCGGCCAGCCATAATTTCGACCTGGTCTAACGATGTTAATCTCATCCCCACCCTTTGGGCCATGTTCATGTATCCACAACTCTCCAGTCAAAGGATGGAAGTCCATGCCTTGCTGATTTCGATGGCCATAGCTCCAGATTTCCGGTCGGGCGTGCGGGTGATGTAGAAATGGATTATCCGAGGGGATTCTACCATCATCGTGTAAACGGATAATCTTGCCATTATGGGTAGAAAGAGATTGGACAGAATCTCGCGTGAGCCGATCCCCGATGCTAAAGAATAAATAATCCTCTCGAATCAACATTCGGCATCCGTAATGGTCACCTCGCTTATAGTAAGGTTGGGCGAGAAATAATCTCTGCCGATCTTCCAAACAACTTCCATTCAGCTTTACTCTATCAATGGCTGTAGTCGTGGCGCTATCTGCTCGGCCAACTGTATAGGCCAAATAGATCCAGCCATTTTCTTCGTAATCAGGATGCACCAAAACATCCATCATGCCAACATACTTCCGTCGATGTACCGGTGGTAAGTTGCAGATTTCTTCGACTACTCCTGTGGTAGGATCAAGTAGACTGAGCTTTCCTTCGGGGCGTTCTGTAACTAACATACGTCCATCGGGCAACCAATCCATACCGAAAGGGACAAAAAAGGCATCGCTAATTGTATCCAATTGAAACTTGACGACTCCACTTTCGATTATATTCTCTGGAAATGCTCGCTCTACAACTTGTTCAACTGGCTGACAAGCTGTTAGTAGAAGCACTAAACATATCCAGATTTGACTATTATTCCTTTCTAAAGTACCCATATCAATCCTTTCCCTTAAATAGTGTCTTTGATTGAATGACATCCATGCGAATCACTAGCCCATCCTTAAAAGTGAAAATTTCGACTATATCCTGTCCTTCATAGTCTTTCTGGTATAACCAGACCTTGTCGTGCATTACGACTTTTTGATCAATCTCTACCAGATGTTGAATTTCCGATCGAGTTTCCGGATATCGCTCGAAATGCTTAGTACGATTCTCTTGCAAAACCTCCTTCCCTTCCACCCGCAAAACATTATCGACATAGATTTTAATCGTATCAGAAAAACCCTCGACGTACTGTGCTGCATCTCTCTGATTAACTGCATCTATCATATTCCTAACAATCTTTAATTGTTGGCTTTCTTCCTGCGCTGAGACACTAAAACAAGTCAAGCACAACGCGCAACAGGCGATTATAAAGTTCCTCTTTTTCATACGTACCTTTTGGTGAAATAATACCCCCTCAATTACTAGCTTTCTCACATCTCTTTATGCTGAATTAATTAATTCATAGAACTACAGGTGCACTTTCGACTAATCTTCGGAGATCTAAGTCCAAAGTCATTACCTTTAGGAGAACTTATATTGTTGCTATGCAAGAGTGGGTAATATTTGAAGGGAAGGCCGAGGATGATCTATCCACCACCATTAGGTCGTTGGACGAGTTGAAGTTGACGATGCTGTTCCCCGTGAACATCTTAGGTCGGGGATTTACTTACTACTACGAAGATTGGATCTCAGAGTTGGTCATTGAAGAAGGAGAGATCCGTGGGCAGGTACAAGGCTCTGTCCTTTACCAAGTGCGCCTTTGGAAACGGGAATCAGAACTGGTCGGTAGCTGCAATTGTCCTCATGAGGCGAAATGTAAACACATGGCCGCAATCCTGATCGCTGCTATGCATAAAATTCAAGCCGAATAATAGCACATGAAACCCAACACACCCGACATGCACCGTAGGAACATCGGAATCGATATCCTCCGGGGCCTATCCATTCTGTCTGTTATCTTATTACATTTCAATATCCGAGTCCCCTTTAAGGAGACCATGATTGGGGAGGCCCTACCAAAGATGTGGTATAGCTTTATTTTCTGGAATGGCTATTATGGAGTCTGCATCTTCTTTGTGATCTCCGGCTTCTTGATTGCCACCTCTGCGCTAAATAAATGGGGGAGCCTACCCGAAATTAATACTAAGGCCTTTTATGGTATGCGCTTCGCCCGAATTATTCCATTGTTGAGCTTATTGCTTATTGTACTTTCCTTTTTGCACCTGCAAGGCGCTTCTGGTTTTGTCATTAATGAAGAACGGACCTCCCTGGGAAGAGCGGTGTTAGCTGCATTAGGGTTTCACATCAATTGGTTAGAGATTAAGGTGGGTTATTTGCCTGGCAATTGGGATGTACTCTGGTCTTTATCGATTGAAGAGACCTTTTACTTGTTCTTTCCTTTGTTGTGTTTATTGGTAAAAACAGAGCGACAATTCATTGCGATTGTTGCTATCTTTTTGTTGATCTCTCCTTATGCGCGTACCTCCTTGTACCCAGGCAATGAGTTGGGAGATAAGAATCACCTAGCTTACCTTGATGCCATTGCCATGGGTTGCGTCGCTGCTATCCTTTCTAAGAGAGATTGGTTACCACATAAGGCCATCCCTTGGCTTACAGCAATAGGCTGGATATTCGTCGTTGCCGTTGTTTTATTCAAAAGAATAGTCTACCAAGCAGGACTCAGTTCCATCGGTTTGAATGTAACGCTGCTAGCTATTGGGACGGCCCTAGTACTAATGGGGATGCAGCATCGGATGAAAGAGGGCAGGCAAAAGAATTACCTTGCCCTTCGATGGTTGGCGGCAATAGGGCGCAATAGCTACGAAATTTACCTGACGCATATGTTTGTTGTTATCCTGCTTGTTAGGTGGTTCAAGGCGTGGGGAGGAGAAGGCGAATGGATCTGGGGGCTGTATCTTGGTGGAATTCTTTTGTCGGCACTCTTGGGTGAGGCCGTGGCTCGAGGGTTCTCCAACCCTATGAATCGTTATCTGCGCAAGCGCTTTGTTCCCAATAGCCCATCAACTCCTGTAGCTCAATCCACATGAATCGATTTATATCCAACCTTCTACTGCTGGTTATTCCCCTTTTGGCTTTTCTTCCTGTAAAGGCCACCCCCATCGATGTCCTGCATTATCGAGCTAGTATTGAGCCTGACATTTCTAACAAAAAGGTAAAAGGCACAGTAAGTATTGAATTTAAAGCTTTACACAACACCCGAGAAATCAGCTTCGATTGCGATGGGCTCAAGATTAGTCAACTCGAGCTAATCGGCATAGCCAGTTCATATGTTATCAAGGGGCGAAAAGTATATATCCGATTACAAGAAAGTCTGGAAACTACAGAGACCTATGAGGTGCAGATGACCTACGAAGGAAATCCGCGTTGGGGCGTTGTATTCCATCCGGAAGTACCTAGTGTGAGTACCGTTTTTTCGACCAGTCAGTGGATGGTATGCAAAGAGGCTATAGAGGATAAGGCTACTCTCGACCTTACCATTATTGCTCCTAAGGGATTAACGATAGTAGCCTCGGGACAATGGCGAGGACAAACCGAACTAAGTGGAGAAAGAATCGCCTCTAACTGGCTACTGAAGCAGCCTGTTTCAGCTTACATTTTTGGCTTTGCTATCGGACCTTTTCATTCTACTTCTCAAAAACATAGACATACCCATTTTCATTACTTCTCCGCACAACGCAACAGCAAGGAACTCCTGCAAATCTTTACCGAGACGGCTAATATGCTGGATTTCTTCGAAGAAAAATCCGGCATTCGATACCCCGATTCCACTTACCATCAAATTCTATTCAAGGGTAGCATATCACAGGAAATGGCCAACTTCTGTATCCTGAGAGAAAACTATGGAGAACAGGTGCTCAACGACTCCGCAGCGGTCAATCTCTCCGGCCATGAATTAGCCCACCAGTGGTGGGGGAATCAGGTCACTTGTAAAGACTGGACTCACTTTTGGCTAAACGAAGGGATGGCTGTCTATATGTCTACAGCATTTCGAGAACATCGCTGGGGAAAGGAGGCTTACGAAGCGGATATGAAGGTGTACTATGATGCTTTCCAAAAGGTAGTTCAAAAAGGGAAGGATAAAGCGTTGGTATTTCCGCATTGGAATAACCCTAGTTCAGATGACCGGATCTTGGTTTACTATAAAGGGGCTTATGTTTTTCATCTACTACGACAAGAATTAGGCGATCAAACCTTTTGGCAAGCTTTGCAGAAGTATACCCAAACCTATTATGGCAAATCAGTTGTAACTACAGACCTCCAGCGCATCTTCGAGGAGGTGAGTCGCCTCGATCTAGATCCTTTTTTCAACAAATGGGTGTACAAAAAATAGCGGCCCTCCCGAGGAGTCGACCGCTATCTATAAATAAACTGCCTTGTATGCTACTTAAGCTCTAGATCTTATAGCTCCGTGGATTGCTCCACATAGTCTGTTCTTTTTAAAGGAGTCTTCACTAATTCCTTGTATCCTCCTGTCACATTTATCACTCCTGCAAAACCTCTTGCCTTTAAAATGGAAGCAGCTACCAATGATCGATATCCGCTTACACAATGGAGATAATAGATCTTGTCTCGCTCAACTTGTCCCATGTTTTGGTTGATAAAGTCTAGCGGGAAATTTTGCGCACCAACTAGGTGTTCCGCATTAAACTCGCTGGCCTTACGTACATCTAGTACATCTAGGTTGCTACCATCAAATAAGCGAGCAAAACGCGCTGGGTCGATTTCAGATATGGCATCTAATTCTTCCCCAACTATTTCCCATTGCTCTACTCCACCTTCTAAATACCCAATGGCATTATCATAGCCCACGCGAGCTAGTCGGGTCACTACTTCCTTCTCGCGACCAGGCTCTGCAATGAAAAGAATCGGTTGCTTAAGGTCTGTAATCAAAGCACCAACCCAAGCAGCAAAACTTCCATCTAAGCCGATAAAAATGGACCCTGGAATAAAGCCCTTGGCAAAAGCACCTTTGCTTCTGGTATCCAATACCAATGCTTCTTCCGCTTCCCAAGCCATTTTAAAAGCGCGTACACTCAAAGCTTGCAGTCCTCGTTCTCTCACTACATCTATACTCTCATATCCCATTTTGTTGAGCACCGCATTCTTTGGGAAATACTGAGGTGGCGCAACCAATCCAGTAGTCACTTCTTTAATGAATTCTGCCTTAGACATATCAGCGCGCAAGGCATAATTCACCAGCTTCTGCTGCCCTAGTGTTCCTTGCGTATCACTACTCATTTTCTTACCACAAGCTGATCCGGCACCATGCCCAGGAAAGACGATCACTTCATCTGCTAAGGGCATAATCCTATTGCGGAGGCTATCAAACAAATAGCCCGCCAAATCCTCTCTAGTCAACTCACCTTGCTTGATCGCCAAATCTGGGCGACCAACATCTCCTAAAAACAAGGTGTCGCCAGTAAAAATGGCGTAGTCTTGTCCAGATTCATCTTTCAGCAAATAGGTCGTACTCTCCATCGTATGTCCAGGAGTATGTAACACCTGAATGCTCACATTCCCCACCTGCAACACCTCATTATCTTCCGCTACATAAGCCTCGAAGGCGGGAGCAGCTGTAGGTCCATACACTATCTTGGCTCCTGTCTTCTTGGCCAGGTCTAAATGACCGGACACAAAGTCAGCATGAAAATGGGTTTCTAGGATGTATTTGATTTGAGCACCGTCCTTTTCTGCTCTTTCTAAATAAGGCTCTGTCTCACGTAGGGGGTCAATCACTACTGCCTCTCCATTGCTTTCAATATAATAGGCTGCTTCTGCCAAGCAACCGGTATAGATTTGCTCTACTTTCATGGTTTAAGCACGCCTGGGTCCGCTTTTCCGGTACCAAAGGCGATTTTTTTATCCTTCTTCGACAATCTTGCGGACAATCATAAAATGAGAGGCAAAAGCGCATACTAACGATAACTGTCAGTAAAGCGTTGAATTTCATTTTTGAATGTCTTCAAACACGAGATTTATCGAAGATTTTTTAATATAAAAATATGATCATTTATTCATGTATTTAGGTGGAATTCACCTTTAACGATCATATCTCTATGGGCAACGTGAAGAGCACATAAGCTTGAGTTTTTCTCTTCCAAGAAGAGATAGTTATCCTATATTTTGGTTTAATATCTAATCCAAAATTAGGGGCTATCCTTCCTCTTTTCAGTGAGCAGAATCACAAAGACTGATGATATTTGTCACCCTCGATGTAGAAAGGAAATCGTTATTAAGGAAAGTTTATTAATCCGTATAAAATTAGAGCGGGGCGAGCCTTGCAAAGACTAGCCCCTGAAATAGAGTTTACGTAATTTAAGCTTGATACAGCAGATACCTGCCTACCCAATGGGAACTATTGCCCTGCCCATTCAATACCCCGTTTTAATAGCTCCAACACTTTCTCCTCAGCAAAGGCGTCCCCAGAATGCCCTAGGGCAGAATAGAAGCTCCTTCCTCCTCCTGCTAACTCTTTGTACCAAACAATAGGATGATCATCCCCCATCCCAAAATCCTTGTCAGTGATCAACGACCCGAGATTCCCGCTAGGATTAAAAGTGTTCTCATCTACTGTGTAAACAGGAGTAAAGCCATTATCACGAGGGTTATTATTGAATACATACCATTCTTCACTCCTAGTCCATTTAGGTGCAAGATGTTTGCATGGGAAAACGCTTGAAGAATCACATTCCAAATACATATCTGCCAATTGAAATTGTGGTTGCAGCGAGTGATGACTGAAACGAGCACCGATTAGTTCATCTTCGTACCAGTCCCATTTATGCGATCCATCTCCTGAACCGTGAACCCCAACAAAACCACCTCCTTTCTCCATATAGGATTTGAAAGCGGCTCTTTGCTCATCTCTTAGCACTTTCCCAGTGCAATTATTCCATATTACAACATCGAATTGTGCCAACTGCTCCGCATTGAAAACAGCACCATTTGCAGTAGAGAATAAGGTCCAACCGTTGTCCTCTGCTATTTTCTGGAAGGCTGGGATGGCAGCCTTGATTGCCCCAGCATGTCTAAAGGCATTGGTCTTGGAGAAAAGTAGGACGGAAAAGTCATTCATTTCCGTAGGTAACTTAGGCGCTCGCGATTCATAATCGGGAATGCCATTTTTTGCCTTGTAGATAAAAAATCCAATATTGATCACTACAATAGTTATTAGCGTCAATACAATGTATAGGATCGTTTTGAGTGCTTGTTTCATGAGTTGGTGTTATTGAAGTTGTCTAAAGCTATTCTGATGGTTGCCTTACAAGTCCTTGATCTCGAATACTTCAGCTATTTATCGTCCCGTACATTCCATGTACGAAACCTGCCTGGCTAGCGCCAGCAGACAGGCGCAAAATCAGCTTCGTCTTCAAAATCAATCCCTTATTATCCAACTCAACACAAAACTCTATACAACTTCATTAAAAGGAAGGACGATGCAAGAAGAAAGTATAATGGAAGCCTTCTGATAGAAGGCTTCCATCGATAAGTTTGCCATCTATTAGTTGTTCATGGCTTGATTATCGAAGTAAAAGGACACGATACCGGTAACTGGTTTTTCGCCTGTATTTGAGAACGTCACATACAAATCATGCACGCCTTCCACTTCTTTGATAGTAGTAAATTCTTTGTCTTCTCCAAAGCTGGCAATGCCGATGGATAAGTCCACTTCAGCTATAGCTGGGCCATCTATTGCATCAACACGGAAAGTAATTTTCCCACCCTCCATGAAGGCACCTGCTTTCAAATAGTGAATTAAAATCCCTTTCACCCCAGTTAGATCTAGCTGGGAATACATGACATAACCATTATTCTGTGCAATGACAATATCCAGGTCTTCTTCTACCATGCCTTGAGCTTGTTCAGGAGTAAGGGTAAAGCGCATGGATTTCTCCAAGATGGCATAGTCTGCCGCTAGTACGGTTGGACTCTTTAGTACGATCTCTTGTTGTGCCACTAGAGGTCCGATCACCTTACCTCCTTTATCCTGATAGGAGGCCCGAAAAATATATTTCCCTTCTGGGTTCCCAGATTCGTGTTGATCAAAAATATAACTACCCTTGGTGCCAAGACTATTAGCTAAAGCACCAGCATCTCCAGCTAGAGAAAGGATATATTTAGACATTTGCTCTGCCTCGCTATTGGATAATTGTGGGTGGGCAGCCATAGCAATTTCTCCCCAAACACCTCCACCACCAGCAATGATTTTCTCGGCTAGATATTGGACTGCTTTATCATCATTCTGATACTTCTGTGCTACTTCCACATAGGATGGGCCAACTGACTTCTGGGCTTTCTGATGGCAAGCACTACAATCCGATTGCTCTATCAATCGCTGTCCCAAGATAAATAAGGAAGCTTCTTGCATGGCTTGATGCCCTATCGCACTTTCATTGGCATCATATCCCCGCTCCAAATAGTCGATACTTACCGTCACAGATTGTGGATCGATTCCACTGCCCAACTGACCATCTTCCGCATCCTCTACTTTCACCTCATAGTCTAGGCGTTGGCCATCCCAATAGAAGCTGCGGTTGCCAACAAAATCCCAACTCAACTCAGGCATCGCATTTCCAGCCAAGATCGTAGTACTAGCCTCTGCGGACTCTCCGGAAGGGTCCGTCACTACCAGGCGTGCCTTATACTCGCCTGCTTTCTCAAAGGTGAAGGAAGGATTAGGCTCAGTGGCATCTACCTTGTCATCTCCATCAAAATACCATTCGTAGGTAAGTTCATCCCCATCAAAGTCCTTGGTATTTGCTGCGCTAAAGTTGACAGCAAGCGGCAAGGCTCCTACAGTTTGATCCGCATCAATCTGAGCAACGGGTTTCCGGTTACCAGAATTGTACTGAATGTGTACCAGACGGGCATCTGGATTATCCGAGAACCAAATCGTACCGTATTCTAGCATATACATATCTCCATTCGGCCCCATGATAATATCGGTCGGATTACTAAACTTATAACTCGGCATAAAGCGCTCCATCCGCTTAAAATTCTGTTCTTCATCCATAGTCACTGCCATGATCCACCCACGCATCCAATCATAGATAAAAAGCTTTCCGTCATAGTACCCTGGGAATCGCCCAGGATTCTCTGGATAGTCATCTACGTAAAACACTGGACCAGCCATGGCATTTCTTCCTCCATCTCCCACCAACGGAAATTCTGAAGAAGGTCCGTATGGATACCAAATGAATGCTGGATTGGTAGGAGGCAATTCTCGAGCCCCAGTATTATTGGGAGATTGATTAATCGGCTTCTCTGGATCGAATGGGTCGAAAGAAGCTTGTACCGCGAAATCGTATTTATTGTAAGGCTGATTGTTCGCAATGAAGTACGGCCAACCGTAGAAACCGGCCTTCTTAGCTTGATTTACCTCATCATATCCACGAGGTCCTCGGCCTAAGCTATCTCTACCAGCATCCGGTCCTACCTCACCCCAGTACAAATAACCATTGCGTTGATCCACTGAAATACGGAAGGGGTTTCTACATCCCATCACATAGATCTCTGGTCTGCCTTCATCACTCCCTTCTGCGAAAAGATTTCCTGAAGGAATGGAATAGGTACCATCAGCTTCTGGTTTAATTCGCAAAATCTTTCCCCGAAGATCATTAGTATTAGCTGAGGATTTTTGTGCATCCCAAGGGCCTCGATCGGTCCTCTCATCACTAGGAGAGAAACCGTCTGACTCATGCGGATTGGTGTTATCGCCCAAGGATATATACAGTAAACCTTCGGGACCAAACTCCATACTACCCGCCGAATGACAGCACTCCTCTCGTTGTGTAGGAATCTCCAACATCACCTTTTCGGAAGCCATATCGATAGAGCCATAGTCAGCAGCCATGGTGAAGCGAGAAATATTTTGCTGCCACTTTTCAGGATGAGAATAAAAGAGGTATATCCAATTGTTTTCTTCAAACTTCGGATCCAAAGCCAAGCCCAAAAGGCCATCTTCAAATTTAGATGACACTTCTATTTGCTGAATCAAACTAGAACTATCTACAGCGGGATCAAATAATCGAACCGCACCTTTCCGCTCTACAAACAACAACTTACCATCGGGCAAGATTTCCAATTCCATGGGCTCATCTAATTGATCTTCCAATACGACCTTAATAAACCGGTTCTCCTCCGGAGCTACATTAGCATTGCTAAAGTCTAATCTTTCTGCTGGGCCAGCTGCATAGTTAATCCCCCCTAACAGGTGATCCAAAAACAAGGGATCACTAAAGGATTCCGGGGTATGGCCTAAGCCGGTATACCAAGCACGCCCACCATCAAATTCATGATACCAGGCGATAGGGTGGTTCTCCCCATTGGTCCCACCTTCGTAGGAAGTCTCATCCAAATTCAACAAAACAGTCAGGTCCGCTTGAATATCTTTATAGTTGTACCATTCATCATTTCGGTGCCATACCTCGGGCAACATGGAGGTACTTTCGTGTGTGCCATCGATTAGCTGTATATCCGCTTCTCTTACATTCGGATCATTGGGGTGACCATTAAAATAGGCGCCCACCAATTGGCCATACCAGGGCCAATCATATTCTGTATCTGCAGCCGCGTGAATGCCGACATATCCTCCACCCGCTTGTATAAACCGGTTAAATTCCAATTGCTGCGCCTCGTCCAGTACATCTCCCGTGGTATTGAGAAAGACTACTACATTATACTTCTGCAAATGAACCTCTTTGAAAATGGAAGCGTCCTCTGTCGTATCCACTTGGAAGCCATGTTTTCTTCCTAAAGCCATAATAGCCGTCTTCCCTTCATCAATACTGTCGTGCCTGAAGCTTTCTGTTTTGGAAAACACCAGTACACTCACGAAGTGTTCCTTGGCAAAAAGGATCTTGAAAGCGATAAATCCAAGTAACCCCAGTATGCCTAAAATGATAATAGCTCTCTTCATGTCGTCTTTAATTTGTAAATTTGACACAATAATAAACAAATCCCTTTATTTTGTCAAATGAACACAATAGCTCTTCGACCCTTGAAACCAATATTTTTGAGTATTTCGAAGCAGCAAAAGACAAATTTCTGCCCGGTATATCAGCTGACGCTGTAATCTTAGGCTACGATAGCCAACATATCAAAGTGCTTTTACTGAAAGCACAAGATGCCGACATTTGGATGCTCCCCGGTGGCTTCATCGAGAAGGAATATGATGTTGATGTGGCCGTACATAGGGTAGTAAAGGCCCGAACTGGCTTGGAAGAACTTTATTTCCAGCAATTCAAGTTGTTTGGAAAGTCGGATCGCAATGCCCACAAACAAGAACACCTGAAAAAGTTCCAAGAACTCAGTCCTGCCGCTCATGAATGGATTAACCAACGCTTCGTTACTGTAGGATACTTCGCCTTGGTTCACATTGAAGATGTGGAACCCAAACCCGATCTATTTACGGACACCTGTGAATGGGTCGCCTTGGATCAGCTTCCTACCCTAATATTGGATCATCGGGAAATTATTGATACAGCACTTGCTTACCTCCGTCGACAATTGAATTATTTACCTCTGGGAATCAACTTGCTGCCAGAACGGTTTACCATGTCTCAATTCCAAAACTTATATGAGGAAATCCTAAAGCAAAAGCTCGATCGAGGCAACTTCCAACGAAAAATGCTGAAGCTGGATATCCTTATCCGGCATGAAAAACTAAAAAGCGGCGGTGCACATAAAGCACCCTATTTATATGAATTCGACCAAGAAAAATATCATGAAAAAGTAAGAAACGGCATCGGTTTTATTTAAACGCGCTCAAAATATTCCGCCAAAAGCTATTACATCCTTCGCTGACAATTTTTGTGGGCCTGTTCGGTTGTCCAGACAGGCAGCGTTTTAGTTTGAAGAATTGCGCCCAACGGAAGCAAGGTTTTTAGCTAAAAGGTTGACTCCAAAACACAAAAATTGTCAGAGAACGTATTACATTTAATAAGTTCAGGACTCCTGTTTGTAAATCTAGTGGTCGAGAGCCTCTCCTCCGACTATAACCGTACTGCCATTCCTGGCTTGAAAACGATAAACCAATGATAAAAACCAACTTACATCGCTTATTCACTACTTCTCTATTTCTCCTCGCTCTTACCATAGCATTACACTCTTGTCAAGATAGAGCTGCTACTCAAGATGAATATGACCTGGTAGTATATGGCGGTACCTCCGCAGGAATTGCTGCGGCAGTACAGGCAAAACGGATGGGAAAATCTGTAATCTTGATTGAGCCCTCCTCCCGCATCGGTGGCTTGACGACGGGTGGTCTTGGCCAAACCGACATCGGCAACAAAGCAGCCATCGGAGGCATCTCCCGAGAATTCTACGAAGGGATAAAGGAATATTACGATATCCCGGCCAATTGGAAGTGGCAGCAAAAGGAAGAATACAAGGATGGCGGACAGACACGCACAGCTGCAGGCGAAAGCTCCATGTGGACTTTCGAACCTTCTGCTGCTCTGGCTGTCTACGAAAACTGGATTGACACCTACAACATTCCCCTTGTTTTCAAGCAACAATTAGATCGTGAGAATGGCGTGACGAAAATGGACGGGAAAATAAGTGAAATCAAAATGCGCTCAGGTGAGGTCTACCGTGGCAAGATGTTTATCGACGCTACCTATGAAGGAGATCTACTTGCTACAGCAGACATTAGCTATACTATTGGGCGAGAAGCCAACGCCAAGTATAAAGAAACCCAGAATGGTGTCAATACCAGCCTAAAGGATACTACCATGACAGGCTATCCTGCACACAATGGTATCAATCACAATTTTGTAGATGGAGTTGATCCTTATGTCGTAAAGGGAGATCCCGGTAGTGGCTTATTGCCCTTCATCAACCCGAATGGCCCAGGGGAAGAAGGAGCTGGGGATCATCATATCCAAGCCTATTGCTTCCGTATGTGCCTCACCGATCACCCAGACAATCGCATACCCTTTGCTAAACCCGACAACTACAATGAACTCGATTACGAGTTGCTCCTCCGCAATTTCGAGGCAGGAGAAGAGGGTTTCCCCTGGATCAATTCTCAAATGCCCAATCGAAAAACGGACACCAATAATCGTACTGGTTTTTCAACCGACTTCATAGGTCAGAATTATAGCTACCCAGAAGCCAGTTATGAAGAGCGAGAAAAGATCATAGAAGCACATCGACAATATCAACAGGGACTTATGTGGACCTTGGCCAACCATCCGCGGGTACCAGAACATATCCGCACTGAAGTAGCTAAATGGGGCACCAGCAAAGATGAGTTTGAACGCGAAGATGGCTGGCAGCAACAATTATACGTGCGAGAAGCCCGAAGAATGGTGAGTGATTACGTCATGACACAGTACAATTGTGAAGGCCTGGAAATTGCGGAAGACCCCATTGGTATGGCCGCCTATGGCATGGATTCTCACAATACCCAGCGCTATGTCAATGCAGAGGGTTTGGCTAAAAACGAAGGGAACGTTGAAGCTAGAGTAAAAGAACCTTACCCCATTAGCTATAGATCGATCGTTCCTAAAAAATCAGAGTGTCCCAACTTACTCGTCCCCATCTGCGTCAGTGCCTCCCATATCGCTTTTGGGTCCATCCGCATGGAGCCAGTGTTCATGGTTTTGGGCCAATCTGCAGCCACAGCTGCCTGCCTCTCTATCGATGAAGAGATAGCAGTACAAGATCTGGACTATGCAGCATTACAAAAACAATTACTGGCAGATAAACAGCGCCTAAGCTGGACAGGGAATGAATAGCTGCTTCAGAACACGAACACTTCGAAAGTTTTGGAAACTTCCGAAGTGTTCGCATCCCTAACAAATACCTAACATTAGTGAGCTTTGCCCTTATTCGATTACCTATTTTTATACCCCACACAAAATCAACAAACTAGTATGAAGCTCACAGCGAGAAACACACACCGCGATATCGCCTATTTCTACATAGGATTGATTATTTCCTTTTCATTATCGGGCATTTTTCTGAACCATCGCCGCGTATGGCATCCGATGAAGTATAAATACAGTACGGAACAAATTGCCCTAAATCAAAAAGTAACAGCAGATCAGGTAACTGATGACTACATCAAGTCCTTTTCTCAGGAATTTAAGATTGATGATCAGCTTCGGCGGTACGCTGTAGATGATAATAATGTACTTCGCATTTCCTACACCGACCATGATGTACAAGTAAATCTAAATAGTGGAGAAGGGGAGATTGGAGAGTTTCGTCAAACACCACTTCTAGGGCAAATGACCGAACTTCACGTCACCACCAATAAATGGTGGATTTATTATTCTGACGTCTTCGGCATCGCCATGTTGACCATTGCCATCACCGGCATGTTCATTGTCAAAGGACAGAATAGCTTTCGCAAACGAGGTTGGAAATTAGCTTTAATCGGCATCATCTTTCCGCTAATCTTCCTTTTCTTGCTGGGCTAAGCGATAGCAAACCTACTTCCGAAGTTTTCGAAAACTTCGGAAGCAGACTATCCACCATAAACCTAATACCACTTCCCCTGTTTAATTGGCTCAACAGTTGCCAATATCATGATCCTCATTCGATTGTTTAGCCTCTTATTTTGCCTTACCTTCTTAACCCATTGCGAAGCACAACAAAAAGCCGCTTCCGCTTCTCCCCAAGAGACCTATACCTATAACACCTCCTCCAGAGATGGAATTGGCAAATACTATCTCGGGCGTGAAATTTCACACGTGATGGGGCATTTTGGTGCCAGTTGGCTGGAAAGAACTGAACGAGAACAGGAAGAGAACGTTAGTCAAGCCATTCTCAACATGAAATTAAAGTCGGATGAAGTAATCGCTGATATTGGCGCAGGTTCTGGCTACTATACCTTCCGAATGGCGAAGCAAATACCGGAGGGGAAAGTCCTGGCTGTAGACCTACAGCCAGAAATGCTGGACATCATGCGGCAAAAGATCAAGAAAAATAAGATTAAAAATGTTGAGCTGATCCAAGCCACGGAAGAAAGTCCCAATCTAGCCAACAACTCCATCGATATGGCCATCATGGTGGATGTGTATCACGAGCTCTCCTATCCCAAAGAGGTGATGCAAGAGATCGTATCAGCCCTAAAGCCCAAGGGTCGATTCATTTTACTAGAATACCGAATGGAAGACCCCAAGGTCCCCATTAAAAGGCTGCATAAAATGTCTTTGGAACAAGCCGTCAAAGAAATGAAAGCTGTGGGCCTGAAGCTACAGGAGAATATCGGCAACTTGCCTTGGCAGCATTTCATGATTTTTGTGAAGGAGTGATTCTCTGCAGTTCTTAATGAAGTTTTGTGGATATTACAGGCCTAAATCATAGGCCATATGGTTATTGCAAACAAAAAGAAATGCATAATCGTCCTTGGTTCCCCTAATGATGCGAAAGGCAACCTCAGTCCAATTGCATTGAGTCGATTAAAAGTAGCTAAGGAGCTCTATACGGTAGAAAGAGTCTTTGTTTTATGCACGGGTGGTTTTGGTCCCAGTTTTAATGTTACGAAGCACCCTCACGCCTTATATGCCCAGCATTTTTTGTTAGCGAATGGAGTAATGTCTGAGGATCTTTTGGATTCAGTACTAAGTGCTAACACGGTGGAAGACGCGGTTCTGTCATTAAAACAGCTCAATGATTTGGGAATCGAAGAGGTGCTTGTAGTAAGCTCGGACTACCACATCCCCAGAGCAAAGTTCATCTTCGATAAGCTATTTGAAAATCATCAGGTATCCTATCACCCCGCAGATAGTCAGCATCTCGATGAAGTGGTGAGGAATAAGATAAACTCACACGAATTGCAGGCCCTCAAAGGGCTTAAAGAAAATGGATTGATCGTAAATGGGAAGGTTTTTAGGTAAAGGGCTAAGCTTGATAGGCCAGGGTAACTTCATTGCAGTAATCATAAAGTTTTTTAGCGTCCTCCATATTTTTGGCGCTTTCTGCTTCTTCAGTCACACGGCAATCAGCATAATAAGCTCCATTTGTCAATTCTGATTCTGGCATGATAGCCACCATCACCTGAGTAGCGGCCCCTTCCTCCGGCTGCTTCATATTCATCACCATCAATGGATTGGTTAAAATGAAAGTCAGTTTTTGGACAAAGCTGATATTCCGCCCCAGATTAGTGCTTACCATCCCAGGATGCACCGATACCGCTTTCAGGTGTGGATATTCTTCACCAAACTGTTTAGCCAACAAAATATTCCCCAATTTTGATTGCTGGTACCGTAGTCTAGGATTATAATCTCCATTATCTACCTTGGTGATTTGGTCTAGATTAATACGCGGTGCTCCTAGGCGAGTATGCCCCTTGGAGGATAACCAGATCTGTCTCCTGGTAATTTCAGCTAATATTTTCGATAATAGAAAATGTCCAATCACATTCACCCCCATCTGCATTTCAAAACCATCTTTGGTCTTACCCGGAGGGGTATACATAACGCCAGCATTATTGATTAGACCATCAATTTGGTCATAGGCCCCCTTTACATAATGAGCAAAGTCTCTAACGGAAGCCAGGTCGCCCAAATCCAATGTATGCGATGCATCTAGTTGCTGAGGATCAAAGAGAATATCCTTATCATCGATCAAGCCTTGTGCAAAATCAGCTTGCGTTTTAGCATTACGGCTAGCGATAATGACCTTGGCCTTAGCCTTCAATAGGACTTGGGTGGTGATTGCTCCCAGACCGGAATAAGCTCCGGTCACTAGAAATACCTTTCCATTAAGATCATGATGTTTAATCATGTCAGATGCTGTCTTTTTCATAGCAATAGTTTGTGATAGTAAGCTAATTCAGATTTCGATATTCACTGGGACTCATCCCCGTTTTAGATTTAAAGAGCTTGCTGAAATTCTGTGGATAATCAAACCCAAGACTGTATGCGACCTGGCTTACCGAATCATTGGAGTTGAGTAGTTTGGTTTTTGCTCTTTCTATGAGGTATCCGTAGATGTGATCCTTTGCACTTCTACCCGTTTCAGTCCTCAATAAATCACTCAAATAAGGCCCGGACATATTAAGAGCCTGACCACATTGATCAATGGTTGGCAATCCTTTTTCCGAGAGCTCCTCGGAAGCGAAATAAGACTGGAGAAAACGTTCAAACTGCGAGGCTAAGTCTTTATTTATGTTGGTACGGGTATAGAATTGGCGGTCGTAATAGCGATTACTGTATTTGAGTATTGTTTCCAGATTCTGGATAATCAACTCCTGCGAATGGCGGTCCATATTTTGTTGTATTTCCATCTCTATAGTATCCACCAAAGTGTTTAAAAAGCGACGTTCTTTATCCGCTAAATGCAGCGCCTCATTGATTTCATAATTAAAGAAGGAATACTCATGGATGGTCTTGCCAAGGGTTGCTTTTCGGATAAGATCTGGGTGAAACAGGATAGTCCACCCCTGAGAGGCTGTCTCAGTATTGGCATGTTCTACGGCATGTGAAAAACTAGCTACCTGTCCTGCGCCAATAAAAAGCATCGTCCCTTCCTGGAAATCATAGGCACTTCTTCCATATTTGAAACTACCCCGGATCTCTCTTTTCATGGCCATATAATATAGATCACTAGTAAAATTCACCTCTCGTAGGTCCAGATCCGTTTTTGGCTATTTTCGGATAACCGTAATCAGCGGATGTGGCGGCAACTCCGCTTCTAAGAAGTTATATACCTCTGCTATCGATCCAATGTGAATAATCTCTTTCATGCTTAAAACCCTTTGTTTTTCCTACTATACAAAGATAGGGGTAGGACTGGGCAAAGGACATATTCATTTCGGGGAAAGATGAATACATTTCGCAGAGCTTAAGGAGGATTGGCGTCAAAACGGCTTACCAGGGGGTTCAGAGAAAGGGTATGAGACTATACCCTTTCCAATATTGCGCTTACATTATCAGTTAATCGTTCTTTAATCTAGTAAATCTGGCTTCATGAAACTTCTTCGCCCAGTCACCATTCTCCCAAGTACCGACTATAAACTGATACTCATCCTCAGAGACATAGATCCAGCTGTCTCTCAATGTTAAGCCCTGATAATCGTACTCATAGTGTAGATGCTTACCATCGACGATAACGGTACCAGTCGTAATTCCACCGAGCTTATCAAATTCGTAAAACTCGATTTTTTCTTTTGCAGCATTGAAAGCCCTCACTCCTTCATTGCGGAGCCCAAAGTCTTTGGTTTGAGGGTCGGTGGTATAGGTCTTAACATGCACTATCTTTTGATTCAGCCCCCAGGAGAAGACAGCCTCTGTTTTCCCATCAAATCCACCTAGCTGCTTTCCTTCCGAAGTCCAGGTACTGCCCACCAAATTATCGAAGGCCACCATGGGATTATCTTGAGCAATAAGGGTGCAGGAAGTCAAAAGGCAGCTGATTAGCAGTAGTTTTTTCATGGTATCTGTTTTAGTAGCAAAACTCTGAAATAGGATAGACTTGGGATAGGAAAAAATTTACTTCGGTAGTTACAGCGGAATATAGTTTAGATAATCTCCTCTTTGCTTAACATATTCGGAGGGGGTAAAGCCGGAGAAATGCTTGAAGTCAGCGATGAAATGAGACTGATCATAAAAGCCACAATCATAAGCTATGGCTGGCCAATCCATCACTCCCTGCGCTTCAATTTGCTGAATAGCTTTTTGAAAGCGAATGACTTTTAAAAATGCTTTCGGCGTTACGCCTACCTGTTCCTTAAATAACTTGATGATGTGCTTTTGGGAATAGCCCGCTTTTGCAGCAATCTGCTTGATGCTGTATTGGTCAGGCGAGGAAACAATAGTTCCTATCGCAAAGTCAACAAAAGGATTTTCCTTGAGTCTTGACCTATATTGTTTCAACAACTGCACTTCTAATAACTGAAATTTTTCTACTGGAGTTAAAGCTTCAAGTAATTGTTCCCGGATGCGAAGCATTTCAGGACTTATGGCTTGCTCAGCATCCACCACAAAATTTGTTAGCACATGCATGGGTTCCATCAAAAAGGGGAAAGCTTTTCCTTTCTTGAATTGAACGATGAGCATTTCACTTTCTCTTCCAGAAGGAATAGTGATGGGAGTAGTTCGAAAGCCCGAGAACCATACCTTCTGACAAGTTTGGATCTCTTCCAGCGTTTCGTTGTCGTAAATATATTTGGGATAATCCGTCAGGTCGAAAATCAACTGTACCTCGCCATCTGGCAAGAGCTTATCCACCAGATGCTCCGGATGATAACCCGCATGGTAGAAAAAGTGATCAATGAATTGATTCAGCGGTGATATCGGTATATGGACTTCTGCAATCAACTATTGACCTGTTTTAAAGCTTTAGCATTAATCTAGCTATCGGTTTAATAATTTCTTGTCGGTAATCTTCTTCATAATCACAATTCCCCAATACAACTAGACCAATATTCTGCTCAGGGAGCATCATCAAAAAACTTCTAAACCCCTGGTCTCCTCCAAAATGGCCAACCGCTTTATACCCCTCGATTTCATATAGCTGAAAGCCAAGACCAATGTTGGGATAAACTACAGAGGAAGGGACTAGCATATCCGCATAGAGGGATGAGGTGGCTTCATTATTAACCTCCTTGAGGAAGGTAACCATCCACTTCGCCAAGTCTTCGCTGGAAGCATTTAAGGTACTGCTAGGCGCATGTTCTCTCGTGTAGGGATAGGTTTTCCTGACGTATATCTTTTGGGAACTCCACCGCCTAGAATGGGGGGCAACCCTTGCTGTTTCAGGCACCCTAAAGTACCTGAAGTCACTATGCGTCATTCCGGAAGGATGTAGAACATGCGTTTCCACATAATCTTCGAAAGTAACTCCAGCTACTACCTCAATGACATACCCTAAGATGTCATACGCTAGATTACTGTAATGAAATTCGGAGGAAGGCGCCGAAAGGGTTTTGAGTTTTAATCCTAAAACATACTCCCGTAGGCTACTTTCCGCTTGATTGTTATTCCCCCAATGGTAATTTTTGATATCGGGTAAGCCTGAGGTGTGATTCAGCAACTGTTTGATAGTGGTCTCTTTGATGCGTTCATCGACGTGGTTCAGATTAGGGATGATGTCAAGCAGCTTGTCATCAATGGATAGTTTGCCTTGGTCTACCAAATGCATGACGGCCATCGCTGTAAATAACTTGCTGATGGAAGCTGTATGAAAAATAGACTTTTCATTTACTAAGCCATCCTCACCTATCTTCCGCACACCATAGCCTTTAGTATACAAAATAGCATCATTCTGGACCACACCAATAGCCAAGCCAGGGATTGCATATTGATCCATCTTATTCATCACGATAGAATCCACTGTCTTACGAAATTGCCGAAGCTTTTGATCCGTGTTTTGCGCAAGGAAAATGCCCGGTCCTAAAAGAGAGAGTAATAGTATTAAATGCCTTTTCATCAATTTATATATCATTGAACACCTATTATCTAATAGACTTCTCCATCACCAATACCTCTATCCCGCGATAATTGACTTGCTCAATGGGCATCCAACCCATTCTACCATATAGGCCGCCATTTAAATGTTCAGTCTGAAGATATAAGGTTTCGATCTTAAGCGATTTTGCGATGGCAATTAACTCTAGAAGGATCTGTCTAGCAATCCCCTTACCTCGATGTGCTTCGGCCACATAGACACCACCCACCCAATGTTCCTTCTCTGGATAGATGCTCATTTCGCGAAACTTAAGTTGAGCAGCTCCTACAAGCTCGCCATCCTGGATAGCCAATAGTATTAAGGGAACTTTATCCTTATTCAGATAAATTTGTAAACGCTGGATGTCTTGCTCCAAGGTTTTTTCTTCACTTAGATATCCCCACTCTTCAAAATACCATTGGGCAACGGTGGGTAATAGCCCTGGATGATCGGCTAAGTATTCAAGTTTCATTTTTTAGGTTTTCTATCTAAAGGCTGCAGACTACTCCTGTCCAAATAACTTATCTACCTCCTCCTTTGAAGGGTGTGGCTTCCGCGTGATCACCTGATGATCATGACTCAACCCACGCTTCAAATGCTGAAAAGAAGGCTTCACCTTAGAATCCTCATAACGAGGATCACTAATCATCGGTAGCTTGGCCATCTTCTGGATTTCGATAGAAGGATAACCAAATTCTACCACAATCTTTCCATACAATAAATAACAGCCCGAACCCTTAAAAGGATAGCGTTTTAAAATTACGGGAAAATGAGTAGTATCAAACAACCGTCCTTCGGCATCGATCCAGGTACCAAAATTCATCATCCCTTTCACGGTAGGAACATCCTTAATGCAGATCAAATAACCGACCAGCTTCACATACTTCCTTTCATGTTGCAGAAAATCCTTCACCAATACTGCTCCCCGAAACTCCGTCCTCAATAACTCAAAGGGCGAATAACTTACCATAAATCCCAAAAACTCCAGTTCATCAAAAGCATCTTCCACCGCCGTTACATCTAATGGAGGGATGACAAAGTCTTTTTTCTTCGTTTGGAATAAAGCCAGCTGATCTTTAGGCTTTTCGCCGGTGTGTAATAGGCGTGCCTCAATCGTCAACGATTGTTTAGATTGTTCAGTAAAGCGAAAAGCCTTGAGAAAGATCATCGTCTCCAGATGCTCAATCCCAATGGCCACCCGTTCCATGAAATCTTCCAAAGACTGGTAAAGTCCATTGCGCTCTCGCTCTTCAACAATGGCTTTCGCAGTCTTGGAGGGCAAGCTTTTAATGTGCTGAAAGCCGATATAGACATTATCTTCTTTAATGGTAGTGTTGACTACCGATTGATTTACACAAGGCAACTCTATCTTAGCTCCAGCCATACGCGCTTCGTGCACATATACCTCCGTACGATAAAACCCTCCAAAATTATTGATCACCGCCACCATAAACTCCAAGGGATAATACACCTTCAGATACAAGCTCTGGTAGCTTTCCACGGAATAAGAAGCCGAATGTGCTTTACAAAAAGAATAGCCTGCAAAGGATTCAATCTGCCGATATACCTCCTTGGTCAATGCTTCTGGATATCCAATCGCTTTGCAATTATCAAAAAAGCGTTGCTTGATATCTTTAAACTGACTAATGGAGCGCGTTTTGCCCGACATAGCTCGCCTCAAGATATCTGCATCCGCCAAGTCTAATCCGCCATAATGGTGCGCAATCTTCAATACATCTTCCTGAAACACCATCACTCCATAAGTCTCTCCCAATTGCTCTTCAAAGACGGGGTGGGGGTAGGTAAAACAGCTGGGATCATTATGCCGACGCACATACTCCCTCAACATGCCGGACTGCGCCACCCCAGGACGGATCACCGATGAGGCAGCTACCAGCGTTTCATAATTGTTACAATTGAGCTTTTTGAGCAAACCCCGCATCGCTGGACTCTCGATGTAAAAACAGCCCAAGGTCTTTCCAATGCGCAGATATTCATTGGCTTTTTCGTCCCGCTTACAAGTATCCAAATCAAAGATATCTACATCAATACCTTTGTTCTCTTTCACCAATTGTACACAGTCATAGATATGGCCTATCCCTCGCTGACTTAGTATATCTAGTTTTTCAAATCCAATATCCTCTCCGATATACATATCAAATTGGGCTGTTTGAAAGCCCTTGGGAGGCATTTCCAAAGCCGTGTAATAGGTCAGTGGCTTTTCGCTGATCAAGATGCCACAGGAATGTAGAGAACGGAGGTTGGGAAAGCCCTTCAGCTTATTGGCGTAATGGTGGATGGTCTGTACTACGCGATCCTGCTTATGTTGGTCCATCGGACTGCGCGTCAGCTTATCGATCTCCGGCTTGGCCAGGCCAAATACCTTGCCCAATTCTCGGAAGGTGGAACGATACTTAAAAGTCCCTATCGTACCTATAAAGGCCGTACACTCGGCATTAAATCGCTTGAAAATGTAATCCAAAATATCATCCCGTTCTTGCCAGCTCCAGTCGATGTCAAAATCGGGAGGGCTGAGGCGGGCTGGATTGAGAAAACGTTCGAAGTAGAGATTAAGCTCGATGGGACAAACATCCGTTATGCCCAAGCAATAGCTCACAATGCTATTCGCGCCACTACCTCGCCCCACGTGATAAAAACCCCGGCTCTTACTATAGCGAATAATATCCCAAGCAATCAAAAAATAGCCAGTAAAACCTAGGCGATCGATGATTCCTAACTCTTTCTCTATTCTTTCCCGAGCAGCTTTGTTTTTTTTATCATACCTATTCTCCATGCCCTTGTAAGCCAAGCTTTCCAACAACAACTTATCACTATAGCGGTTCCCAGTATAGGTCTCCTTGTTCTTTGGCGCATCAAAATCAAATTGGAAGTTGCATTGATCGATGAAGGCATAAGTATTTTTCACTACCTGCGGATAAGCTTCAAATTTTTTCAAAACCTGATCTATCGCAATCGGATATTCATCTGGCTTAGCCATACCATATTGCTCTACCTTAGACCAGATCACATTGTTCTCTATCGCCCGTAAAACCGTATGAAAATGATGCTCGGATGGGGCAATGAAAGAGATAGGTTGTAAGATAATCATCTTATCCAGCACGGTTTTCCTTGCCCGATACAATAGATTGATCTGATCAAATCGGATACCCCAATACTCATTGGGCTTAAGTTGGTGTGACGATTTAGCTTGGTAGGGATAAACGATAAAGGCGTGATCGAAAGCAGGTGCAACATCTGGTATTGGAAGATGACGCAAATTATAATAAGACAAAAACTGGTTAAGCTCATGAAAGCCCTCCTCATTCATTGCATATCCTACATAGCATAGTTCATTCCCCCGGTTGCGCCGAAACTCCATACCGATAACAGGCTTCACCCCCTGCTCCCGACAAGCTTTAATAAAATCATAAACACCCGTCACCGTATTGATGTCCGTTAGGCCGACTGCATCGTAGCCATAGGTCTTCGCCATTTTCGCCAATAGCTCAGGCTGGATCGTTCCATACCGCAGGCTGTGCCAGCTTTTGCAGTTAATAATCACGTTTTAGTCTCTACTTTACCTTTCATAGTTTTCGGACTATCTGCATAATCATTCCTTTTGTTCATTTTTTTCAATCGATAAAAAAACGAACCAAAAAAATCTTGTCCCATAAACTCGTATCCACTCAAACAGTATGGGACGGCCACCCGCTCAAAAGCTGGGCTACTACTACTCACCTTATATCGATTCATAAATTCCAATAAAAGCATTTAATGCATTCAAACTTACCTTTTCCTACTCTCAAATAAATACCGTAAGCCACTTCTTAGTGCGGATAGCCTGGCAAAAATCTGTTTGAGGGACGAGTTATTTTTGCCAAGCGTTTTGCCGACTTTTAGGCGATTGTAAAAGTCGGTCGCCGAAGGCATTTAAGGGGCAATAGAGAGAGAAAGGTATTATTCACTCCCTGCTACAGCAGGCAAACAAGCCGCCTTCTGTACCACCCCTTTTCCAAAACGTCGATGAATCCGGTCCATCGCCTGATACAAGCGAATCATCTCTGGTGGATCATTAAACAAGTCGATCTGAGGGTGGCCACTCACTAAGCCCGAACAGCGTACTCCCACTAGCCGGATCAGCATTCTTCTTTCATACAACTGATCAAACAATTCGTGTGCAATTTGAATCAAGCGATGATTGCTAGCGGTATAGGAGATACGACGTTGCCGGGTATAAGTATCAAAATTCGTATAACGGATTTTTACTGTTATAACGGAGGTCAATTTCTTTGATTTCCGCAATTCGAAGGCCAAACCTTCTACCAGCTTGATCAGTAAAGCTTTAATGTATTTAATATCAATGGTATCCTGAGAAAAGGTGCGCTCGGCTGAAATGGATTTTTTCTCTACATAAGGAATAACTGCCTGCGTATCGACCCCATTGGCCTTCTCCCAGAGCGATTTTCCATTCTTTCCTAATAGTCGCTCCATGAATTCTACCGGCATTTCTGCCAAGGTTTTGATCTTTCGAACGCCTATCCGGGATAGGGTCGCAAAGGTCTTTTTGCCGAGCATAGGAATCTTGGCAATAGATAGGGGGTTAAGGAAAGGCTGAACGTTTCCAGCCGGCACTTCAAGTCGGCCAGCGGGTTTGCTTTCATTGGTTGCCATTTTGGAGACGGTCTTATTGATGGAAAGGCCGAAGCTGATCGTCAGCCCTGCCTCCTTCTTAACAGTCCTTACCAATTCATTGGCCCATTTGTAACAGGTTCGATAGCGCTCCATTCCCGTCATATCTATATAAAATTCATCGACGGAGGCCTTCTCAAACTTAGGAGCTGATTCGCGAATAATCGTAGTTACCAGCTTCGAATAATTGGAATACAATTCCATATCTCCCTTGATGACTTGCGCATCCGGGCACAACTGCAAGGCATAACGCATAGGCATTGCCGAACGCACTCCATATTCTCTCGCCTCATAAGAACAAGAGGCTACCACCCCTCGCCCCTCTTTCCCACCAATCAGGATGGGCTTATTCCTTAATGAACTATCCCTTAGCACCTCACAGGCTACAAAAAAACAGTCTAGATCTAGATGTACTATACTTCGATTCATATTTGTTTGGGTTATGTATATGTCGCACCTAAAGGCGCGAAAAAGCCTGCCATGCTTCGTGGCTAGGCATATATTGTCCCTACGGGACAGGCTGAAGTGCACCTAGGCATTATCTCACGCCATTGAGCGGATATTGGGTAGGTACCGACAATATTTCCAACCATTGACATGGTCGAATTCATATACCGTAGGTACATAATACATTCCCAGGATAAACCCCAGGCTTGACCGGTCCCATTAGGGACCCAATATGCCTAGCCACAATCCAGCCTTTGTGGGTGTTTTCCACCCACAAAATTTCCGCCACGGATATGACCGGATTCACGTGCCGTAGGTACGTAATGTGTTTGGTGTAGAAGTGATGGGGTAGGTCAGCTTAAAGGGGAGAGGTTTAGTCAATAAGGGCTTGGGGAAGTAGCGTGATCATTGTAGCTGGCTTTCTAAAATAGAAAAGGCTAGCAGGATAGCCGTCATAGCCGCCAATTCGTAGGTATGGAACTCTCTTTCGTGACGTAGTAGGTTGCCTTCAACAAATAGCTCATAGTACCAATCTTGCCGATTAGGAATGCCAAAGGTAGCAATGATCAATTCTATATCTTTAGTCTGGAGATAAAGTAAAATAGCATCTATTTCCAGCATCTTGACGCGCCAATTGGCATAGCGATCCTTAAAGTAATGCACACAAGCATTAACAGCAAGCGGAGCCTCCTCCTGAAGCTCTGCCCAGGTTTGTTCTCTCATAGTATATTTCGATGTTTCTTTACCAAGCCCTCGTGGGGTAGTAGAGAAGATTTGCGATTTGTGTCAGTTAGAACAGCAAGATACGAATAAAACAAATTGTTTTCAAAATGCTTTTTTAGATATATTTTGAAATTATTTGTTTTTTATTGATCCCCAACATCTATCATATTAGGCCTAAAAAAAGGAAGTGAAAAAAATTTCGAGGGGGTGTAATATTTGACCGGTAGCAGCCACTAAACAAGAAAAAACTTTGAGTCAAGACTTTTACAGATTATCCATTCTACCCTATGCGGGCATCATCATCAAAATATGCCGAGCATACACGCATACGCAAGAGGATTTCGAGGATTACTACCAAGAAGTATGCTTGCAAATATGGCGGAGCAAAGACAATTTTAAGAAGGAGTCAGAATGGGCAACTTGGGTCTACCGAATAGCTTTGAATGTTTGTTTGACACTGGTTAAAAAGAAAAGGATTACAACAGAATCTTACGATACCAATACACTTACGCCAAGCCAGCAAAATGACTATTCGTCCTCAAACAAAGAAGCCATAGACGCTCTATATACCGCCATCAAAAAACTATCAGCAATCGATCGAGCTGTAATCATACTGTACCTCGAAGAAAAGTCATACCAGGAGATCGCCCAAATTATGGGAACCAACCCCACTAATATTGGGGTCCGAATCAATCGAATTAAGAAACGTTTAAAAAATATCCTGCTTTGAGAAAACTCGTGGATTTCATTATTGAATGTCTTTAAATACGAGCTTTCCAAAGCATCAAAAAAATAACATGGAAAAGTCAATTGAAAAAATTTGGAAGGAAGGATTTAAGAATGATACTTCATTCTCCATCCCCGAAATAACCGATATCAGCAGTCTCAAGTCCATCTACTTTGTCGATCAATTCAAAAAGACCTATAAGACGAATATTGTCTTACTAGTAGGTACGGCAGTCATTATCCTCTTCGCTTTTATCCTGGGCGATGTCCCATTTATTGGGTTAATGATGTTCAGTCTATTCTCTGGCTTGGCCATTTTGGGTTATCGGGAATTGAATAAGCTACAAAAACTGAATCCTGGAACAAGCAACTATGAATTCCTCAAAGCATTCGATAACTGGCTGAAAAACTTGCTGCACAAATTCTCAATGGTATATCGCATTCTAATCCCCTTGCTATTCATAGGCTTTGCTTTAGCCATTCTACAAACCAACTTCTTTGTCCCCTTCTTGGATGAAACTTTGCTTGAGCGTATTATAGGAGACTCCAGCCCTGCTATGATTGCAGGAATTCCCGTATGGTGGATGGTGAGTATTCTACTCATTGCAGTAGCACTGTCTTACTTTTCTACCCGTTTTTTCAAAATGGAAATGCGGTCCATTTATGGGGAACTCATTGAGAAATTGGATAGAAGCTTAGTAGAGCTGGAAGAATTGCGAAGCGCGTAGTTTAGCCTTTGACTCAGACACCGGAAGTCTTCGAAACTTCCGATGTCTGAGTCAAAGAAGTTTTCTACCTTCAAGAGAAAAGCTGATTTGATATGATGTCAAAGCTATCCCAGCACCTAAGCTTCAAGCGTATCCTACTACTGGCATTGATAGGCTACCTCGCCTGGCGCTATTGGCCACAATCCGTTAAAAATAGACCTACGGATCAACCTATAGCCACTGTTCAAGGAAGCATTATGACCGATCCTGGAGACGGCCAAACTTATCAGGTCATAGAATTAGCCGACGGAAAAACTTGGATGGCGGAGAACCTGAACTATACCACAAAGGGAGGCGGCTCTTGGATTTATCCAGATAAAGCCTATCCAGACAGTGTTGTAGAGGCTAATATCCACTACGGCCGTATGTATACTTGGGAAGCAGCGCAAAAAGCCTGTCCTAATGGATGGCACCTACCCTCCAACGAGGAATGGGAAGACATGACGGATGCCTACGGTGGCTTCGTACTTTCTTCCAATGCCGGAGATCGAGATACTGCCTATGAGGCTCTAATCCATGGAGGTTCCAGTGGGTTTAATGCACTGCTTGGGGGTTACTTCGACAATGATAACAACCCGGGCTTCGTCTATGTAAATAGGCGAGGATACTATTGGACTAGTAGTGTAACTGAAAATCCGGAAGAATGGGAAATCGATGAGGCTGATGTCGGTATATGGGGGTATTTTTTTTATGCTTCAAGGAGAAGTTTATATCGAGCCGGATTTGCTCGAAGTGATGGGTTCGCGGTGCGCTGTGTTAAGGATTAATACTTACACTTTGGGCACTTAGACTTCCGAAATCTTGAAGACTTCGGAAGTCTGAATATCAAGAA